>JASHSR010000434.1 GCA_030038645.1 Gammaproteobacteria bacterium | reverse complement strand
CCGTTCCGATCGATGGGAATGACCTCATCGTCGACCAATCCGAGAGCCGGCGCGTGCGAGGCACTCGCCGCTCCGACGGTCGCGAGCGTCACGGCCTCGGTTCCCGCCTCGTACAGGCACGCGCAGCCGAAGTCGATGGGCAGATCCTCCTCGAGCGTGCGCAGGACCACCTCGAAGATGCTCGGCAGGTTCTGCCGCGCCCCGGTGGCGCGCGTGATCCGGTGCAGCAGATCGAGGCGCGTGAGCTGGCTATGGAGCCGGCTCTGGCCCTCCTCGATCCGGGTGAGCATGTGATTGAAGGCGTCGGTGAGCAGTCCGAGCTCGTTGCCCGCGGCGGGCGGGGCGCGCACGGAGTAGTCGCGGTTCTCGGAGACGGACCGGGCGGTGCCCGCGAGCGCCAGGATCGGGCGGGAGATCTCCCGCTGCAGGCGGGTTGCGACCAGATAGGCGACGAGCGTGCTCAGGCCGAGGATGAGCACGGCGATGAGCGCATAGAGCCGGAAGCGCTCGTAAATCGCCCCGAGGTCGGACCTCAGATAAAGCGTACCGAGCCGCCGCCCACCCTGAACGACCGGTTGCACTCCGATGAGCGACGGGCCCTCGATGCGATAGCCGGCGCGCGGCGGAGCCGCAGGGAGCTCCGCGGCGCTCACCCCGCGCGGGTACTTCGCGAACAGCTGACCGCTGCGGGTGTACAGGGCGGCCGCAACGAGGTGCGGCTCGGCCCGCAGCGCCGACAGCGTCTCGAAGGCGTCCTCGGTATCGTCGAACGCGAGCGCGCCCGTGCTGTTCGCGGCGATCACCTTCCCGAGCGTCGTGAGATCGCGCAGGGCGAGCTGCCGCGCGCTGAAGAGCTCGTAGGCGCTGAACGCGGCGCACGTGACGAGCACCACGATGCCGCTCGTGAGCAGCATCATCGTCATGAGCGAGCGTTTGATCTGCCTGTCGCGCCGCGCCATCTCTATCCCTCCCCGGGTCCCACGATCTCCGCCGGCCGCAGCAGCTGCGAGCTCAGCGCGAGGCCGCTCGCGCGCGCGGCCGCGACGTTGATGCGCATCCGAATGTGATCGCCCTCGAGGACCAGATCGATCATGACCCCGCTGCCCGATGACCCGTCGATGTCGCTCACCGTCAGGATGCTGCGGCCCCGGAGCGCCTCGACGATGCTGCGCAACTTCGCCGTCTCCGACCGATCGATGAACAGGATCTGACAGTCCTTGATCTCGGACACGTCGCGGTAGCGGCGCACGAGGAGCGACCGACCCCCGACGCGCTCCCCGGCGACGACCGCATCGAGCTGGCCCCCGAACGGATCGTCCCCGAGCACACCGATCACGAGCGGCGCATCGGCGCTGCGGAACGCCGCGGGCGGCCAGGAGACGAATTGGGAGAAGTTGAAAAGGAAGACGGCCTTGACCTGGTACTCCGAGACAGGCCCGGCAAGCGCGACGCAGCGCGCGACGACGGCGATCGAGAGAGCGACGTATACGAGTAATCTGCGCATCGCGGCCGATTGGGGTCGAGTGTGCCGGCGGGCGCTCACGGCGCGCCGCCCGGCCCAGTTGATTGCGATCGAGGATGCACCGCCCGGAGATTAAGTGAAAAGGCTCGGCTCCCCGAATTGTGAGTGAGATCTCAGGGATCATGCTCGGACGAGAGGCTCGTCACGTCGCGAGGAGCCCGGCCGCGGGATCTCTCTCGAGCCGGCGACGACGCGCGGCGCATCGACGAGGAGGCGATGCAGTTCACGGGCCTGCGCGCCCGCTCCTGTTAACGTATTCGACTTGCGCCGCGCGTTGCGCCGCCGTCCATTCGATCACGCACGAGCTCTGAGGTGAACGTCAGAAGCGAAAAGGAGTCCGACCTCGCCGTCGAGGACCCCATTCGAGTCCTCATCGTCGAGGACATGGAGGTCGAGGCGGAGCTCACCCGCAGGCAGCTGCTTGCGAGCGGCATCGCCCACGTCATGCAACGGGTGGACACCGAAGAGTCGATGCGCGCCGCGCTCGGCGCGTTCAATCCGACGATCATCCTCTCCGACTTCACGCTTCCGACCTTCGATGGACTGTCCGCCCTCGCGATCGCGCGCGAATGCGCGCCGGAGATCCCGTTTCTGTTCGTCTCCGGGACGATCGGCGAGGAGCGGGCGATCGAGGCGCTGCGGCGCGGCGCGGTCGACTACGTCCTCAAGACCAATCTGGCGCGGCTCGGCCCCGCGGTGAAGCGCGCGCTGCAGGAGGCGGCCGCGAAGGCCGTGCGCCGCGAGCAGGAGGCTCAGATCGCGCGTCTGACGGGCGTATTGCGCATGTTGAGCGGCATCAACAGCGTCGTGATCCGCATTCACGACCGCAGCGAGTTGCTGCGCGAGGCCTGCCGCCTGGCCGTCGGAGTGGGGGGCTACCCGGCGGCCCTCGTCGCGCTGAAGCAGGCCCGCACCCAGACGCTCGAGGCGGTCGCGTGGAACGGCATCGAGCAGGCCGAGGCGGCGCAGCTCTGCGAGTGCATCGCGAAGCGCTCGGGCCAGGAGCGCTTCGGCATGTTCCTCGACTCCGACGGCGAGCGAGCGCTGGTTCGCCACGATTCGGCCGACTGCGGCGGCTCCGGGGAGGCGAGCGGCGCCTCGCAGCCCGGCGGCGTGAGCCGGCACGTGATCGGCCTGCCGCTCATCGTCGACAAGACGGTGATCGGCGTTCTCGCCGTGTGCACGCGCGAGCGCGGCAGCGTCGGGGAGGAGGAGTCGCGCATGCTGCGCGAGGTGGCCGCCAATCTCTCGTTCGCGCTGCAGTACCTGCAGCAGGACAGCCGGGTGCGCCTGCTCTCCTACTTCGACGTTCTCACGGGCCTTGCGAAGCGCACGCTGTTCTGCGAGCGGCTCGATCGGCTGATACGCCGCTCCGCGAAGCTCGGAGCGCGCTACGCGGTCACCGTGATCGACGTCGAGAATCTGAGTGTGGTGAACGACTCCTTCGGACGCCACGCGGGCGACCTGCTCTTGCAGCTGCTCGCCGATCGCCTGAAGCGGCGCTTCCGGGACACGGACCGGCTCGCGCACTTTGCCGGCGGGACCTTCGCGGTCGTGCAGCCCGCGAGCGGCGAGCCGCAAATGTGCATCGAGAGCCTGACGAGCCAATTGAACGATCTGCTCGCCGAGCCCTTCGATCTCGAGGGGAAGGATGTGCCGATCGCGGCTCGCAGCGGCATCGCCATCTTTCCGGAGGACGGCAGAGAAGCCGAAGTGCTCGTGCAAAAGTCCGAGGCGGCGCTGTGGACCGCCAAGGCCTCGGGCAAGCGCCACCGTCACTACAGCGCGGAGCAGCACTCGGCTCGGCTCGCGCGGGTTGCGCTCGAGAGAAGGCTGCGCGTTGCGCTCGAGCGGCAGCAGTTCGAGCTGTACTATCAGCCCAAGGTCGCCGTGAAGACTCGCCGCATCGAGGGCGTGGAGGCTCTCATCCGCTGGAACGATCCAGACGCGGGCCTCGTGTCCCCCGGGGAGTTCCTTCCGATCCTCGAGCAGAGCGGTCTCATCGTCGAGGTGGGCGACTGGGTCATCGAGCGCGCGGCGGCCGACTGCCAGAGCTGGCAGCGGCTCGGGCTGCCGTCCGTCCGGGTCGCCGTCAACATCTCTCCTCTGCAATTGCATCTGCCGGATTTCGTCGCGCGCTTCCTGAGGCATACTCAAACCTGGGCCAGCGCCGAATCCGGCCTCGACGTTGAAATCACCGAAGGCGCGCTGATCGACGAGTCCTCCATCGAGGTCGGCAAGCTCAAGATGTTGCGGGCCGCCGGGGCGAGCGTCGCCATCGACGACTTCGGCACCGGCTACTCCTCCCTCAGCCGGCTCGCTCACCTGCCGATCGACACCCTGAAGATCGACCGGACGTTCATCGACCGAATGATGGTCGACCCGCGCGGCCGCAAGCTCGTCTCGATCATCATCGAGATCGCGCGCGCCTTCAGGATGCAGGTCGTCGCCGAGGGCGTCGAGACCCAGGAGCAGCTCGACGCGCTCTGGCAGCTCGGCTGCGATCAATCGCAGGGCTATCTACACAGCAAGCCCGTCACCTCCGATCAGCTCGCCGAGCTGCTGCAGCACGGCAAGGGACGCTACATCCTCCCGAAGGACGTGCCGCAGAGCGGCGCGCAGTCGTCCGACGCTCCAGCCTCCGCCTGACGGGCGAGACGCGCTCGCCGCGCAGATCGACCCCGCGACCGCTCTACTTGGCGCTCTGCTTCGCGCTCCGTTCGGCGCGGGCGATGAGTCATAATCCCCCCTCGGCCGGTACCCGCCTTCGGTCACTTGGGAGAAGCTCGAATGCGCCAGCTGGAGAACAAGACCTGCCTCATCACGGGCGGAGCCGGCAGCATCGGGCTTGCGAGCGCGGAGCTATTTCTCGCGGAAGGCGCCCGGGTCATGCTGGTGGACCTGCACGAGGACGCTCTACAGCGCGCCGTCGTGCGGCTAACGGATGCCGGACTCCCACGAGAGCGGATCGCCACCAAGGTCGGAAACGTCGCTCTGGCGCAGGATGTCGCCGAGTTCATCGCCGCGACCGTCGCCCGCTGGGGGAAGATCGACGTGCTCTTCAGCAACGCCGGCAATGCCGGGGCGATCGGCTCGATCACCACCTACCCGGAAGACGTGTTCGACGACGTGTACCGCGTCCACGTGAAGGGCGCGTTCCTCCTGTGCAAGTACGGCGTTCCGCAGATGAACGACGGCGGAAGCGTCGTCATCACCTCGAGCGTGGTCGGACTCATGGGCAATCCCGGCCCCTACGCCTACATCACGGCCAAGCACGCTCAGGTGGGCTTGATGCGCTCGGTGGCGAAGGAGGTCGCCGGCCGGCGCATCCGTGTGAACACCATTCACCCGGGTCCGACCCAGAACGAATTTCAGGCGGGCATCGAGCGCCATCTCGGCGCGGTGCTCGGCCGCGACGCAACCGCCTTTCTCGACGAGCTCATTCCGCTGCATAGGCATGCGCAGCCGCGCGAGATCGCGCGCTCGGTCCTGTTTCTCGCCTCGGAGCAGAGCAGCTTCGTGACGGGCGCAACGCTCGCGGTCGACGGCGGAATGACCGCTTGAGGGGTGCCGCAGGCCGCCTCAGCCAGCGATGCCTGCGGGAGGCGTGACGGGCTGCTGTCCGGCGTAGAGGGGGTTGTAGAGCAGCGTACCGAACACCTTGAGCGCGTCCCGGCGCCGGGTGTTGAGAGGCTCCTGCGGCAACGCGCGCACCAGCGCCTCGTTCCGAGCGACGAGACCGTCGCGGAACTCAGGATGGGTCATGATGAACAGATCGCCGCGGCGGATGCCGTGGAGCACGCGCTCGCCGACTTCGAGCGGGTCCATGAAGACCTCGGCGAAATTGACGGGAGCGCCCGAGGCGCTCTGCCGAGGGGGCGGACGCCGCGGCGGCTCGTGCTCGTTCCTCAGGTGCTCGGGACGCACGGCGTGCGTCGACTGACCGAGATTGGTGGTCACCGGCCCGGGGAAGAACACCGAGACGCCGACGCCGCTCCCTTGCAGGTCCGTCGCGAGCGATTCCATCATCCCGGCCACGGCGAACTTGGTCGTGCAGTACAGGCCCGCGCCGCCCACCGCGGAGAAGCCTCCCGTCGAGGAAGTCGTGACGATGTGCCCGCCCTCCCCGTGCGCGAGGATGCGTGGCAGAACGATGACGAGGCCGTTGATCGCGCCGCCGACGTTGACGGCCATGATGAAATCCCAGTCTTTGAAGGTCGCCGTCTGCATCGGACCGCCGAGGCCGACGCCGGCGTTGTTGACGAGCACGTGAATCTTTCCGAAGACTCGCTCGGCCTCGTCGGCGGCGCGTGCATAGGCCTCGCGGTCGGTCACGTCGAGCTGGATCGGATGCGCGCTCGCCGTCCCTTTGAAATGGGACATCGCCGCATCGAGCGCGCTCGGCCTCACGTCCGCGAGGACGACCTTCATCCCGTTCCTCGCGAAGACCCGCGCCATCCCGAGCCCCATGCCGCTCGCACCGCCCGTAATGAAGGCGACTTTCCCTTCCACTTCTTTCACCGCGGCCCTCCGTTCCGCGCCGGCGCGGCGGGCCGTCCGCCGAAAGCCGTGACGCCCGACGCCGCGAACAACTCGGTGAAGGGGTCGTCCGGCCGCTCGGGAGCTGCGCCTTCGCGAATCGTCGTGCGACGCATGTCGCGGCGATATCTGAGGTCGTCGAACTCACCGCCGCGATGCATCGAGCAGAGGTTGTCCCAGATCACCATGTCGCCCGGCTCGTAGGTGACGCTGAAGACGTATTTCGGCTGCGTGGCGAACTCGATGAGCTCGCGCAGCAGCGCGCGGCCCTCCTCCCGCGGCATGCCGATGATGTCCCGCGCGTGGGCGGCGATGTAAAGCGCCTTGCGGCCGGAGCCCCTGTGGATGTGCACGAGCGGATGCCGCGCATGGGGCCTCGCGTCGATCTCCTCCTCCGAGAGCGGAAAGCCGGCCCGGCTTCGCGACCACCACAGGGAGTGTCGCGCCTCGAGCCCCTCGATCCGGTCCTTCATGGCCTGGGGCAGATCTTCATACGCGGTGCGCGTGTCTGCGAACCAGGTCTCCCCGCCTTCCGGCGGCGCCTCGTGGCAGAGCAGCAGCGACTGCGCCGAGCGCATCTCCATGAACGAGGAGTCCGTGTGCCAGAGGCGGTCGCCGCGCTTGTGCAAGCGAACGAGCTCGTCCTGGATGATGCGGCCCTCGGCGTCGAGATTGCTGGCGTCGAACAGCTCGCGGTGGGCGTGCCGGTAAGGCCGGCCCGCGATCCTCGGCGCGAGCTCGATGTGTCCGAAGATGCGGCTGAAGGCGATGTGGGTCTCGTCGTCGAGGCCGGTCTTGCGCCACACCGTCACGCCATACTTGTTCTGGGCGTCGATGATCGCGCTGCGCGTCCGCTCATCGAGCGGCTTCGCGATGTCGACGCCGGAGACTTCGGCGCCGAAGCTCGGCAGGATGGGCGCGATGGTCAGGCTCATGGGGGGTCCCTCGCAGGCACCAGCAATTGGACTCTCGCAGAGTGCCCGCCGTTCCGCGCAGTTGCACTCTTGACCCCGATTTTACCTTAAGCTTGACCCGCGAAGAGCCCTTTGTCACCCATGACGCCGCCAAAGCGCATATCGGTGAGCCTCACCGTGTGGTCGCAGATGATGCGCAGCCGCGCCTACCGGCTGCTACGCATGCGGGCCTGGTTTCCGCACGTCCCGCTCGCCCTGATCGTCGGCCTAGCGGGGCTCACGCAGCTGCTTCTCACCTCGGGGTCGCTGCAGCGCCTGATCGCGCGCTCCGCGAGCGGCACCTCCATCGTCTCGAACGTCGCGGGCGGCCTCGACATCCCCGGGATCCGCGGCGTGCCGCAGGAGGCGATCGGCGCCCTGCTGCTCATCGTCGGGATCGGGATGCTCTGGCGCTCGCGCCTCGCATGGGTGCTCGCGTTTCTTCTCACCCTCGCCACCGTGATCCTCGAGCTCTCGCCGCTCTCCTCGGCCTCGAGGTCGCTCATCTTCTTCAGCGTCCTGCTGCTCGTCCTGCTCCTGCTGTTCCGCCGCAGCTTCAACCGGGCGAGCCTCGCGACCGGCACGCTGTTCGCTCTCACCGGCGTCCTCGTTGCGCTCGGCTACGGGGTTCTCGGCTCCTACATTCTCGGCGCGGGGTTCAACCCGAGGATCCGCAACGTCGTCGACGCCATCTACTTTGCGGTCGTGACCATGTCGACGGTCGGCTTCGGCGATATCACGCCCCGAACGCCCGAGGCGCGCTTATTCACCGTGTCGCTCATCGTGCTCGGACTCGCAGTCTTCGCCACCTCGCTCACGGCAATCGTCGGGCCGCTGATCGACAGCCGGATGGCTAAATTTCTGCAGCCGAAGAGGAAGAAAATGAAACGTGCCTCCCACATCATCGTGATCGGCGACGGGCCCCTCGCCCGCAGCGCCATCAAGGCTCTCACCGCTCGCGGGCTGCAGGCGACCGCGATCTGGCCTGCGCGGCCCCCGGAGGATGCGGACCCGCCCGAAGACCTCGTAGTCGGGGATGCGAGCGACAGCGAAGTGCTGCATCACGCCAACGTCGAGCAGGCGCGGGCCCTGCTCGCGCTGAGCGAGGACGACTCCTTCAACGCCTTCGTCATCCTCGCCGCCAAGGAGATGAGCCCCGGGGTCCGCACCGTCGCGGCCGTGAGCAACGTCGGAAACACCAACCGCGTGACCCGGGTTCACCCGGATGTCGTGCTCGCCCTGCCGCTGGTCGGCGGCGAGCTGCTCGCGATGGCGCTCAGCGGTGAGGAAGTCAAGGCCGATGAGCTGGTCAATCAGCTGCTGAAGCTCGGCTGACGCCCCGCGACCCGGAGCGTCCCGCGCGCCGGTACGACGAGCACCGTCACGGTCCGGCCGTCGCGCGCTCAGCGATCGACGAACGAATTCATCCGCTCGTTGTAGCGCGGGCCGGAGACGCTACCCGGCGCGAGCGTAGGCTCCAGCCGCCGCAGATCCTCGCTCGACAGGGACACGTCGGCCGATGCGACGTTCTCTTCGAGATAGCGACGGCGTTTGGTGCCGGGGATCGGCACGATGTCCTCGCCCCGGTGCAAAAGCCAAGCGAGCGCGATCTGGCCGGGCGTCGCGCCCTTCTCGGCTGCGAGCTCACGGACCGCGGCGGCGGCCCGCACGTTGGCGTCGAAATTTCCGCCCTGCAGCCGCGGATCGTGGTGGCGGAAGTCGCTGGGCGGATACTCCTCGGCTCGCCGCACGGCTCCGGTCAGAAAGCCGCGGCCGAGCGGACAGAACGGCACGAGGCCGATGCCGAGCTCCCGCAGGAGAGGAATGATGCGGGGCTCGAGGTTGCGCTCCCAGAGCGAGTACTCGCTTTGCAGCGCCGAGACCGGATGCACGGCGTGGGCGCGACGGATCGTCGCCTCGCCCGCCTCGGAGAGGCCGAAGTAGCGAACCTTGCCCTCTCGAACGAGCTCGGCTACCGCGCCGGCGACCTCCTCGATCGGCACCTGCCGGTCCACGCGGTGCTGATAGAAGAGGTCGATGCGATCGGTGCCGAGCCGCTTCAATGATTCTTCGGCCACCTCGCGCACGCGTTGGGGCCTGCTGTCCGTGCCGACGATGCGCCCGTCCTCGAGCCGAAACCCGAACTTCGTCGCGATGACGACCTCGTCCCGCCGGCCTTGGATGGCGCGCCCGAGCAGCGCTTCGTTGACGTACGGGCCGTAGACCTCCGCCGTGTCGAAGAACGTGATGCCGAGATCGATCGCCCGGCGAATCGTCGCGATCGACTCCGCATCGTCCGGCGTGCCGTAGGACTGGCTCATCCCCATGCATCCGAGCCCGAGAGCCGAGACCTCGAGTCCCTGCCTACCCAACCTGCGCTTCCTCATCACTCCGATCCTTACTCTTGTCCGCGATCTCGCTTAGTCTACTCTCGTGACACTCGGGCAAGGCCGAGCGAGGCGCGCGCGGCCGCGGCTGGCCTGTGCGCTCCGCTCTCGCTACCCTACGCACATGAGCACGAGGAGCGCGGCTCGCATCATCCGCATCATCCGCATCATCCGCCGGCTTGGGGCCATCGCGCTCGCGCTTCCGCTCGCCCCGGTCGCGCCGCTCGTCCCGGCCGCGCCACTCGCCCTGTCCGTGCCGCTCGCCCTGGCCCTGCCGGTCACCCTGGCTCTGCCGCTCTCCGCCCGCGCACAGGACGCCGACACCGCGGCGGCCTACGCGAGCGCACGTCAGGCCTTTCAGCAAGCCTACGCCCACGCCGCGGACAATTTGCCCGAGGCGGCCGCCCACGACAGCGCGATCCTGAAGAGCTACCCGCTCTATCCCTATCTGCAGGCGGCGCGCATAGAGCAGGCGCTGCTCGGCAGGCCGGCTTCGCTCGCTCCGGTCGACAAGCAGGCCGCGGACTTCATCGCGGCCCACGCCGATATGCCGGTGTCGCACGACCTGCGGCGCGCATGGCTCGAGAGTCTCGCGCAGCGCTCGCAGTGGTCGCAGTTCCTGCAGGCGTATCGCGACGCGGCCGCGGACGACGCCTTGCGTTGCGATGGCCTCGTCGCGCGCGTCGAGCTCGGCGAGACCGACGGCCTGGCTCGCGACATCGCCAAGCAGTGGCTCATCCCGCACAGCCTGCCGGAGTGTGCGCGCGCGTTCGACTGGCTCAGGCAGAATGGTGTGCTCACGACGGCGCTCATCGAGCAGCGCGCGCGCCTCGCGCTCGAGAGCTCGGATCCCGCCTTCGCCCGGCAGATCATCGAGCAGCTGCCGCGGGACCGCGCCGGCCCCTTGCTCGAGTGGGCCTCGCTCCTCGAGCGCCCGCGGCGCGGCATCGACGCCCTGATCGCTTCGCCCGGGAAGCCGGTGGAGCCGCCCGCGCTGCTTGCGGGCTGGACTCGGCTCGCGCGCCAGGATCCGTCCGCGGCCGAGGAGCGCTACGCAGGCCTCCTCGCGGCGCGCCGACTGAGCCCCGAGGCCGCAAGCCCGTACGCGCTCGCACTCGCGCTGTCGCTCGCGTGGAACCGCGACCCGGCCGCGCTCGACTACTTCCGCCGCGTCTCGGCACACGACCTCGACGACTCCGCGCTCGAGTGGCGCGCGCGCGCCGCGCTCTGGTCGAGCGATTGGCGACTCGCGCTGAGCTCGATCGCCGCCCTGTCGCAAACCGAGCGGCAGAGCGCGCGCTGGCGCTACTGGACTGCGCGCGCGACGCAGGCGCTGCACGATCCGCGGCAGGCGCGGCAGATCTACGAGTCGCTGCTCCCGGACGACGATTACTACTCGGCGCTCGCCGCGGCGCGCCTCGGCCGGCCCGTCATTCCGCATCCCGAGGCTCTCCCGGTCGAGCCCGCCGTGCTCTCGGCCATCGGGAGCCAGCCGGCGCTCGTGCGCGCCCGCGAGCTCTTCCTCTGCGGCATGCAGCGCCAAGCGCAAGCGGAATGGCGGTTCGGCTACGGCTCGCTCGCCGCCGACGAGCGCCTGCAGGCGATTCGCCTCGCGGCGAGCTGGGGCTGGTACGACCAGGCCGTCGCGACCGCCACCGCGCAGCGCGTGTTCAACGACTACGCCCTGCTTTATCCGCGTCCGTTCGATGCCGAGGTGGATGCGGCCGCGCGGCTCGCGCAGCTCGCGCCGGACATGGTCTACGGAGTCATCCGCCAGGAGAGCCTGTATCGCATCGACGCGGAATCGCCCGCCGGCGCCCTCGGGCTGATGCAGCTGATGCCGGACACGGCCCGGCGCACGGCCCGCTACTGGAAGCTGTCGCGTCCCTCCCCGGCCGACCTGCTCGAGCCCTCCGTCAACATCTCCCTCGGAGCGGCGCGCCTGCGCATGCTGCTCGACCGCTTCGACGAGCAGATTCCGGTCGCGCTCGCGAGCTACAACGCCGGATTGAAGGCGGTCATGCACTGGCTGCCGCCACAGCCGCTCGACGCCGACATTTGGATCGAGAACATCCCCTACAACGAGACGCGGGAGTACGTGGAGCGGACCCTCTGGCACAGCCTGCTCTTCAGGTGGTTGCGCGGCGCTCGGGAGGCGCCCCGCGCGGACGCCTGGCTTTCCGAGGTGAGACCGCTCGCCGATCCGCGGCAGGCGAGCCGGATGGCGGCGGCGAAGTGACGTGGTCGACACTGACGGTCGCGACCGCAGCCGGCCGCTGCGAGAGGGCCGAATGACCCGATAGGGTGTCTGCGCGCCGCGCCCAGGCGCCCGAAAGGCGCCGGAGTCTCGAACGGATCACACCGGACGGGGTTCGGGAGGCATATCGTGCCGTGATGCCCGCGGTGCCCCGACCGAATCCGGCCGACCTTCCCGACTCACCCTACGCGGCGGAGCTGCGGCGGGCCGACCCCCGTCGGCGCTTCAGCCCGCAGCTCGAAGCCGAGTACCTCCGGGGCGACCTCATCTGCAACCGCGCCCTGATTCGCACGATATGCTCGTTCGCGGTCGCCTTGTCGATCGGCCACACGGTCGAGCAGATCGTAGTCGGTCGCGCGACGGCCCTCGTGCTCGCGCAGCTCGCGCTCATCGTCGCGAGCTCCGTCGCGCTCGCCTGGCTCGCCTGGACGTCGGCCTTCGAGCGCCGGTATCAGCCTTGGGCCAACGCTCTCGTGCCCATGCGGAGCGCGGTCACGGCCGCGCACATCGCGTACGTCGCGGCTCAGGGAGAGGTGGTCGCGCTCATGACGATACCGGTGATGCTGATCAGCGCGTTTTTCTTCCTCGGGCTGCGGTTCCGCGTCGCGCTGTTCTCGGCTGCGCTCACCCTCGTCTGCTTCGTCGGCGCTACGGCGCTCTATGGCGTCGCGCTGCCGACCACGCTGCGGGCGTGTGTCTACCTCATCTCGACGCTGGTCGGAGGCGCCATCGCCGCCATCCAGCTCGAGAGGCGCTCGCGCACGAGCTTCCTCGAGAGCCACCTCGTCGCGGAGCTCGCGCAGCGCGATGCCTTGACCGGGACGAAGAACCGCCGGGTCTTCAACGAGCATCTCACGCGAGTGTGGCAGCAGGCGGCCGCGGACCGGCGCAGCTTGTCGATCCTCATCATCGATGTCGATCATTTCAAGGCGTACAACGACCGCTACGGGCACCTCGCGGGCGATCAAGCCTTGCGTCGCGTCGCGCGTGCGGTGCAGACGTTCGCTCAACGTCCGCTCGACGTCCTCGCACGGTATGGCGGGGAGGAGTTCGCGGCAATCCTCTATGACGTCCCGGGCGAGGAAGCGAAGGCGATCGCCGAGCGCATGCGCGGGGCGGTGATGGATCTTGCCATCGAGCACCGCGGCTCCCGGACCGCCGAGGTCGTCACGATCAGCATCGGCGTCGCGGCCATCGAGGCCACCGACAGCCGCGAATGCCAGGGCGCGCTGCAGCTCGCCGATCAGGCGCTGTACGAGGCAAAGGTCAGAGGCCGCAACACCGTCGAGCTCATGGACGATGCGGAGTACCGCTTCCTCGTGACCGGCGTCTTCCCGAGCAACGTGGCGCAGTTGCGGCGCCCGGGCGAGGTGGCGGCGGCTTATGCATCCGGAGCCGGACGCGCGCGCTGATTCATGAGGATCTTCCTGCGGCGAGCGAGCTCCTCGGGCGTGAGCTTCGAGTAATCCTCCGCGAGATCCTCACCCACCCGCATCCCGCGCTGCACGGCCGCGCGGCCGCCCACCTCCTCGAGCCAGCGCTTGACGTGCTTGAACTCGCCGATGTCCTGTCCGAGCCTCTCCCAGCCACTCGCCCACGGATAGCAAATCATGTCCGCGATGCTGTACTCGCCCGCGAGGTAGCGACGGTCGTAGAGCTGGTGGTTGAGCACGCCGAACAGGCGGTTCACCTCGTCGTCGAAGCGCCGCACGGCGTAGGAGAGATCGCCGTTCGCGGGATCCTGAGCCGCGCGGCGGAAGTGGCCGCATTCGCCGGACTTCGGTCCCTGATTCGCCATCTGCCACATCACCCACTGGGCCACCTCGTATTTCTCCCGCGGCGCCTGCGGCCAGAACCGGCCCGACTTCTCGGCGAGATACATGAGGATGGCGCCCGACTCGAACACCGAGACGGGCGCGCCGCCCCCGAGCGGCTGCGGATCGAGAATCGCCGGCATGCGGTTGTTCGGGCTGATGGCGATGAACTCGGGCTTGAATTGATCGCCCCTGCCGATGTTGACGGGCACGATTCGGTACGGCAGGCCGCACTCCTCGAGCATGATCGTCACCTTCTTGCCGTTCGGGGTGGGCCAGAAATAGACATCGATCATCGTACGGACTCCTAGGAGCGCGTGCCCACGTAGTCGGACGCGTGGCCGTTTCGTGTGACCGTCGCGACGATCCGCCCGCCCTCGAACCGGCCCGTCACGCGAGTGAGATCGGCTCCGTCGGGAAAGTCGAACGCGACCTGAGCGCCGCTCAGTCGGGTATCTGCCAGGGTCGAGCCATTATCCACGATGCCTCGCAGCTGCTGGTAGGCCTGAATGAAGGTGACCATGAACTGACCCTTGCCGTGCCGGCTGCGAAAGGTCCAGCTCCCATCGAGGCGCGCCGGCACGATCCACAGGTAGGCCATGCCGTCGGGCGTGATGATGCGCTGGTCCGGCGGCCAGTCGCCCATGAGATACGCGTGCGAGACGATGCGCGTGCCGGGCGTCAGGGCGAGCAGCTTGGGGCGCAGGCGCATGTCGAGCTCGGGCAGCAGGAAGAGCGTCACCACGGTCGCATCGCCGAAGCTCGTTTGAAACAGATCGTCCTGGACGATCTGCGCGCGGCTCGAGAGCCCGTCGGCTCCGATCAGGCACCGCGCGAGCTGCACGAGCTGCGGGTTGTACTCGACGCCCACGGCCTTCGCGCCGAGCTTGGCGGCGGCGATGACGATCCGCCCGTCGCCCGCCCCCAGGTCGTACACGACGTCGGTCGGCTTCACGCTCGCGAGCTGCAGCATGCGATCGACCAGCGGCTGCGCCGTGGGAATCCACGCCACGTCCTTGCCGGGCTGACCGCTGCGGGGCGTGTAGCTGCCGGTGCAGTCGGCCGTTGCGCCTGCATGCGCGAGCGGGCCTCCCAATACGAGCGCCGCCGCCAGGCCCAGCCGCGCAGCGAGCCTCCTCGCCTCTCGATGTGGCAACGGAGATTCCTCGAAGAGCCGGTTTGGCCGCTAAGACGCGCCGCTCGCGCAAAAGTTCGGAGCCCGCCGGCCCCCACTGGACCCTCGCCGGCCCCCGCCGCACCCTCGCCGGACGCTCGCCGGCCCCCGCCGGACCTTGCCGGACTCCGCCGGACCCGCGCCCGCGCCGCGCTGACCCCTGCCGGCCCCTCCGCCGGGTCCGCACAGGGCTCCTACACCGTGCGGCAGCTCTCATATCAGCCACTTATATGCTTAGAGAAAACAGCCTTTTCTCCGCTGCGACCCGAGGTGCTAACGTTCGGGACGAGTGGCCTCAGTCCGTCGAAAAGGAGTTGCACCCGTGAGCGGCAATGCGCGTGCAACTGCAGCGCAGAGCTCACCGTCCCCAGACCCCTTGGCGCTCGCCCCTCTCTCGCCCGCGCTCGCGGCGGAGGTGCGAAGCCTTGTCGCGAAGCTCGACCGGGAGCAGCGCTTGTGGCTGAGCGGGTTTCTGGCGGGGCTGGAAGCCGCGCCCGGCGCTCCGCTGGCCGCGCTCGCCGCCGCCCTGCCGTCCGCCCTGGCGCCGCCGGAGCCCGAGCGTCCCGCCGTTACCGTCCTCTTCGGCTCCCAGACCGGCAACTCGGAGCGTCTTGCGAAGCAGCTCGCCGACCGGCTGGCCGAGCGAGGGGTCCGCTTTACCCTCCTCGACATGCTGCAATGCACCAAGGCGCATCTTCAGGAAGCTCAGACGCTGCTCCTGATCGTCAGCACGCACGGCGATGGGGACCCGCCCGAGCGCGCGGTACCCCTTAGCGAGCTGCTGGCGAGCCGCAAGGCGCCGCGGCTCGATCACCTGCGGTACTCGGTCCTCGCGCTCGGGGACTCGAGCTATGAGCGGTTCTGCGAGGCCGGGCGGCAGTTCGACGCGCGGCTGGAGGCTCTCGGCGCCGAGAGGCTGCATCCGCGTGAGGAGTGCGACGTGGACTTCGATGCGTCCGCGGCGCGCTGGATCGATGCCGTCCTCGGCAAGCTCGAGCACTCGCTCGGCTCCGCTCAGGCGCCCGCTCCCACGACGCTCAGAGTCCTCGCAGAGCCCGGCGCGGACCGCAGGACGGCCTCGGTCTCCAACGCGTACACCCGCAAGAACCCCTACTCGGCCGCCGTGCTCGCCAACCAGCGCCTGACGGCATCGAGGTCGACGAAGGACGTGCGCCACATCGAGCTCTCGCTCGAGGGCTCGAACATCCACTACGAGCCGGGCGACTCGATCGGCATCGTGCCGCGCAACCGGGACGCGGACGTGGATGCTCTCATCGAGAAGCTGGGATTCAGCGCGGAGAGCGCCGTGCAGGGCGAGGCTCAAGCGACGGTCCCGCTGCGCCAGGCGCTCCTCGAGCGCTTCGAGATCGGAACGGTCACCCGCCCCTTCCTCAAGCGCTATGCCGAGGCCACGCGCTCCGCCGAGGTCGCATCGCTCGCCGCCGCCTCCGACGCGGAGCTCGCGCGCTACTCCCGTGGCCGCCACGTCATCGACCTCGTGAGCGAGCATGCGCCGAGCGGCCTCGACGCCGCGGCGTTCGCCCGCCTGCTGCCGCCGCTCGCTCCGCGCCTGTACTCGATCGCCTCGAGCCAGCATGCGACGCCGGATGAGGTCCATCTCACCGTGAGCATCGTGCAGTACGAGTCCTTCGGACGGCCGCGCTGGGGCGTCGTCTCGGGCGCGCTCGCGAGCCTCGCCTCCGAGGATGCGACTCTGCCGATCTACCTGCAGCGCAACCCCGCGTTCCGGCTGCCCGACCCCCACACCCCGATCATCATGATCGGCCCGGGCACGGGCGTCGCGCCCTTCCGAGCATTCGTGCACGAGCGCGCGGAAACGGGAGCGAGCGGCCTCAACTGGCTGTTCTTCGGCGACCGCTCGTTCGAGTGGGACTTCCTGTATCAAGCGGAGTGGCTCGACTGGCGCAAGCGCGGGCTGCTCACGCGGATGGATGTCGCGTTCTCGCGCGACCAGGACGAGAAGATCTACGTGCAGCGCCGCATGCGCGAGCGCGGCGCGGAGATCTGGGGCTGGCTCGAGGACGGCGCTTACCTCTATGTGTGCGGCGACGCCCAGCACATGGCGCCCGACGTTCACGCGACGCTGCTCGAGATCATCGCGACGCACGGCGCACGCAGCCCCGAGGAAGCGGCCGACTACATCCTGCAGTTGCAGCAGCAGCGCCGCTACCAGCGCGACGTGTATTGAGAGACCCATGCCGATCGAGCCGCGCGAACGTCGCGATCTGTCCCGGCCGCTCGAGGAGCTGCACCCGAATGAGCGCCTGAAGTACGAGAGCCGCTATCTGCGCGGCACCATCGCCGCCGGGCTCGCCGATCCGCTGACGGGCGCCATCAGCGAGCGGGACACCCCGCTCACCAAATTCTTCGGCATGTATCAGCAGGACCACCGCGACCTGCGCGATGAGCGGCGGCGCGCGAAGCTCGAGCCGCGCTACCAGTTCATGGTGCGGCTGCGGCTGCCGGGCGGCGTGTGCACGACGCAGCAGTGGCTCGCCCTCGATGCGCTCTCCCGCGAGAACGGAGACGGCACGCTGCGTCTCACCGCGCGCCAGACGTTTCAATTCCACAACGTCCTCAAGCGCAATCTCAAGCGGCACATCCGCGGGATCGTCGCCGCGGGGCTCGACACCAAGGGCGCCTGCGGGGACGGCAATCGCAACGTCATCAGCACGGCGAACCCGCTGCTCTCTCCCGTGCACGCCGAGGCGACCGCGCTCGCGCAGCGCTTGAGCGCGCATCTGATGGCCCGCACGGGCGCCTACCGCGAGATCTTCCTCGACGAGCCGCCGGTCGAGGTGCAGGGCGAGGAGGAGCCGCTCTACGGCCGCACGTACCTGCCGCGGAAGTTCAAGATCGCCATCACCGTTCCGCCGCAGAACGACGTGGACGTGTACGCGCACGACCTCGGATTCGTCGCGATCGTCGAGGACGGACGCCTCGCCGGCTACGACGTGCTCGTCGGCGGGGGCATGGGCATGACGCACAAGATCCCGGCGACCTTCCCGCGCCTCGGAGATGTCGTCGGCTTCTGCGCGCCCGAGGACGTGCTCGAGGTCGCCGAGCGGACGATCTCCATTCAACGCGATTACGGCGACCGCAAGGACCGCTCGCACGCCCGATTCAAATACACCATCGAGGACCGCGGCACCGAGTGGTTCTTGCAGGAGCTCGCGCACCGCCTCGGCCGCCCCCTCGAGCCCGCCCGTCCCTTCCGTCTCGAATCGACCGGCGATCGCATCGGCTGGCTGCAGGGCGCCGACGGGCTGTGGCACTACACGCTCTTTGTCGAAAACGGCCGCGTCGACGACTTCCCGCAGCGCAGGCTGAAGTCCGGTATGCGCGCCCTCGCGACCGCGCATCGTGGAGTCTTTGCGCTCACGACGAACCAGAACGTCATCATCGCCGGAGTCGCGGCAGCCGAGCGGCCGCGCATCGAGGCCGTCCTGCGCGAGTACGGCATCGAGAACGACGCGGGCGTCACGGCGATGCGCCAGAACTCCATCTCCTGCGTCGCGCTGCCGACCTGCGGCCTCGCGATGGCCGAGAGCGAGCGCTACCTGCCTGCCCTGCTCGACCAGGTCGATCAGATCGTCGCCGCGGCCGGCCTCGCGCGCCAGTCGATCTCCATTCGAATGAGCGGCTGCCCGAACGGCTGCTCGAGGCCGTTTCTCGCGGAGATCGCGCTGGTCGGCAAAGCCGTCGGCAAGTACAACCTCTATCTCGGCGCGAGCGCGAACGGCGACCGCCTGAACGCGCTTTATCGCGAGAACATCGGCGAGGCGCAGATTCTCGAGGCTCTGCGTCTCGTGCTCAATCGCTACGCGAAGGAGCGCCGCCCGGGCGAGGCGTTCGGCGATTTCACCGTGCGCGTGGGCATCGTGCGGGCCATGCCGCACGGGAGGGATTTCCAGCGCGAGCTGGCCGAAGCGAGCTAGTGCCCGTGTGAGCGGCAGCCCGGAAACTGGGGCGGGCACGGCCGAGACGGCAGGCGCCGCACGCGCGGCCGGCGGTCCCGGGGGCGGGAGCTCGCGGCGCGCCGCGTACATGGTGGTCGTCCTCGCCGCCGCGTACTTTCTCGCGTTCCTCGACCGGCAATCCCTCAGCCTGTTCGTCGTCCCCATCGAGCACGACCTGCGCCTCAGCGACGCGCAGATGGGGCTGCTGCTCGGGTTCGCCTTCGGCCTGCTCTACTCGCTGCTCGGCGTGCCATTTGGCTTGCTCGCCGACCGCACCAACCGGCGGCGGCTGGTGATCGCCGGCGTCGCGTGCTGGTCCGTCGCGACGGTGCTGAGCGGTCTCGCCGCGAGCCCGGTGCAGCTGTTCATCGGGCGCATCGGCGTCGGAGTCGGCGAAGCGACGCTCGCTCCCGCGGCCGCCTCGATGATCGCGGATGCGTTTGCGCCCACCCAACGCGGGCGCGCCTTCGGCGTCTTCTCGCTCGGCACCACGTTCGGCTCCGCCACCGCCTCGCTGCTCGGCGCGGGCGTCATCACGGTGATGGCGGGCCGCGAGTTCCGCCTGCCGCTGCTCGGAACGCTGCACGCCTGGCAGGTCACGCTCCTCATCGTCGCCCTCGCGGGCCTTCCCATCATCGCGGCGATGACCGCGGTGCGCGAGCCGCCTCGCCCGGGCCGCAAGGCGGGGCCGGCCGTCGCACCGGTGTTCCGCTACATGGGCCGGCACTGGCGCCTGTACGCGCTCATCTACCTCACCAACGTCCTCGCCTCGCTGATGGCGTATTCCTTCTATCCCTGGATCCCGACGGCGATGCAGCGGATATGGCATCTCGGCCTCGCATCGATCGGCGTCCATCTCGGATTGATGGTCCTCGTGCTCGCCGGGACCGGCATCTACTGCTCGGGCTGGCTCGTGGACCGGCTCAATCAGCGCGGCGTGAGGCACGGGGTCGCCGTGATCGGCACCGTCGTTTTCGTGATCCTCGCCGCCATCGCGAGCGCGATCTTTCAGATGCCGAGCGCCGGCCTCACCTGGGTGATGATCGGGCTCTACATCCTGCTCGTGCACGTCTATTTCCCGTTCGCCCTGCTCGCGCTCTCCATGGTGACGCCGTCCGCGGCGATGGCCGCGGTCTCGGCGGTGAACTTCATGCTCACGGGCATTCTCGGCCTCTCCCTCGGCCCCGTTCTGGTCGTGCTCGTCTCGCAGCGTTTCTTCGCGGGCCCGGCGGGAATCGGCTACGCCACCTCCGCCGTCTGCGCGTGCCTTGCGCTGCTCGGTGCCCTCACCTACGCCCTGCTGCTGAAGCCGCTGCGGAGCCTCGCGCCGCGGCCCGAGCTGTGACTCACGCGGCCGAAGGCAGGCGCGACCGTCACTAGACGCCGCGCCCCGGCCTCCGCGAGTGCGCGAAGCCGGGCGTCGACTCCTCCGGCTCCGGCCGCAGCCTCGCCTGCAGCAGCCCGAGCGCCGTCGCCGGGTCGTCGGCGTACTGGAACAGATCGAGATCCTCGCGGCTGATGGTCCCGTAGCGAACCAGCGCCTCGAAGTCGATGACCTCGTCCCAGTACGCACGCCCGTACAGGATCACCGGAATCTCGCGCGAGAGCTTGCGGGTCTGCGCGAGCGTCAGGATCTCGCTGAGCTCATCGAGCGTGCCGAATCCGCCCGGAAAGACGACGAGAGCGCGCGCGAGGTGGGCGAACCACAGCTTACGCATGAAGAAGTAGTGAAACTCGAAGCTGAGCTCGCGCGTGATGTACGGGTTGGGCCGCTGCTCGTGCGGCAGGCTGATGTTGAGCCCGATCGTGCGCCCGCCCGCCTCCGATGCGCCCCGGTTCGCCGCCTCCATGATGCCGCCGCCTCCGCCCGAGCAGACGACATAGCGGTGCTCGTGCGAGGGAAGACCCTTCGACCAGGTCGTGATGCGCTTCGCGAGCTCGCGCGCCTCCTCATAGAAGCGACCGAGCGGACCCTCCGGCGTCAGCCGCGCCGACCCGAAGAAAACGATGGTGTCGTGGACATGCGAGCGTCGCAGGCGCTGCAGCGGCTCGAGGTACTCCGCGAGGATGCGCAGCGGCCGCGCGTCATCGCTCGAGAGAAAGCTCGCGTTGTCGTAGGCAAGCGGGCGCCGGAACGGGGCTTCGTCGGTCATGCTCGTCCTCTCCTCGTCGGTTGCGCTGCACCGGCCCGCCATCTTGCAGGAGGACCTGGATAAAGATACAGTATCCCGCAACGAGCCGCCTGCGCAACGGCCCGCATCCGCCGCACCACCGAGGAGAGCCCTGCATGCAGACGTTCGAAGCCTTCCTGCCCGCCCGCTGTGTTCGGGAGCCCGCGCTCCCCGCGCCCGGGGGCGGCTTGCGCACGCCGCTGGGGCGTGGGCGCCTCACGGCGCCGGTGCGCGCCCATCTGGCTGAGCTTCTCACCGAGCTCGAGCTGGCACGCGCCGCCGTGGTCGCCTCCGTCGCCGCGCTTCGCCACCAGAATTGCGAGATCGACGCAGACATCGCACGCGTCCTGCAGCGACGCGTGGGCGATGTGCTCGGCGTGCAGATCGAGAAGGCGGAGGAGTTGCTGGCGGCGCTCGCCGGCGAAAGCCAATAGCCGCCCCCCTTTACCGTCCCCGCCAGGCCCGCCGCGGCGGGCCCTCTACTGCGGAGCGCCCTGCCCGGCCGTGAGCAGTGCGTCGACCTCTTTTTCGGCGTTGAGCCAGTCGTCCTCCTCGAAGCCGGGCACGAACCCACGGCCCTCCGCGCGCAGGTAGGCCGCCTCGGCGATCATCGCGCGGCGCGCGTCCGACGACACAGTGACCGGTGGCGCAGCCGTGGCAGGAGCCGGAGGATCCTTCGGCGCCGTGGCGCGGCGGCGCGGCGCCGGCCTCGCGCCCGTGGAGCTCGCCGAAGGCGACGCGGCTACGGAGCTTGCGGCCCGTCCTGAGCTGGACGACGTCGTTTGTGCGGTGCGAGGGGGATCGTTGCGACGAGTGGCCATTGAACTCCTCCTGAATTTCGGGCGTGACGATGAGCACGGCCCGCAGTGGAGCCGTCCCGGCATCGAGCGCGCCAGGCAATCGCGCGACAGCGTGCCCGCCGCCGCACGAGGGCTCGCTAGCGCTGCGCCATCATCGACGCGAGCGCATGGACGGCGAGCGTACCATCCCTTGCAGATACTTGCGAAAGTCGCGCCCGAGAGACGGATGGCCGAGCGCGTATTCCACCGTCGCTTGCAGGTAGCCGAGCTTGCTGCCGCAGTCGTAGCGCTTGCCGCTGAAGCGGTACGCGTACGCCGCCTCCTCGCGCATGAGCGAGGCGATGCCGTCCGTGAGCTGGATCTCCCCGCCGCTGCCGTGACCGATGCGCTCGAGGTGCTCGAAGATCGACGGTGTGAGCACGTACCGGCCCACCACCGCGAGCGTCGAGGGCGCCGAGACCGGCTTCGGCTTCTCGATGATGCTGCGCACGCGCGCGGTCGCCGACTTGTCCGCCTCGACCTCGACGATGCCGTACTTCTCCGTGTCCTTGCGCGGAATCACCTCGACGGCGACGATGCTCGCGCGCTTCGCCTCGTACACCTCGGCCATCTGTTTGAGACAACCTACCTCGGCGCGTATGAGGTCGTCGGCGAGATGCACGAAGAACGGCTCCGATCCGACCGCGGGCTGCGCGCAGAGCACGGCGTGGCCGAGCCCGAGCGGGGCGGGCTGGCGGATGAAGATGCAGGCCGCGTAGGACGGCAGCACGCTGCGGATCTGGTTGAGCAGATCGCTCTTGCCCTGCGCCTCGAGCATGTGCTCGAGCTCCTGGTCGGAGTCGAAATGATCCTCGATGGCGCGCTTCGAGGCGCCGGTGATGAACACGAGCCGGCTCGCGCCGGCCGAGAGAGCCTCCTCCACGGCGTACTGGATGAGGGGCTTGTCGACCACCGGGAGCATCTCCTTCGGGCTCGCCTTGGTCGCCGGCAGGAAGCGCGTGCCTCGGCCCGCGACCGGGAAGACCGCCGTGCGAATGACCGACTGCGAGTGGGACCTCATGAGTGGCTCCTGAAGCGGGTGTGTAAGGTATGCGAGCGTCAGTGTGGCACAGGCGCCGCCCCATCGCCGGTGCGCTCCGCCCATTTGAAGACCGCCGGGCGCATCCCGTCCCAGGAGCGGCACTTCGGGCAACGCCAGAACCACCCGACGCTCAGCAAGCCGCACTCCTCGCACTGGTAGCGGCCGCCGGCCTCCCCGATCCGCGCGAGCAGCTGGCCGAGGGAAGGCGCATCCGCGGCGGCGGCGGCGCCCGACGGATCCCCCGCGATGCGCCCGAGCCGACCCGCGTCCTCGAAAGGCAGCGCCGTCGCGAGCAGCCAGGCGAGCTGCCGCGGCGTGAGCCGCGCGGTGCGCCGCAGGCGCGCGCAGAGCTCCTCGACGACGTGCGCCTCCCCGAGCGTCGAGCCGAGCGCGAGCAGGCGAGGGATCACCTCGAGCGCAAGTCCGGGGGCCGCCTCGAGCACCTCGAGATAGCGCGCGAGCGCGGCGCGACTCTCATCTGCGGCCTCGAGCATCCGCGCCGTGAGGATCTCGACGCGCGGCAGCGCGGCATCGTGGCTCTTCGCCTGCTTGAGCAGCGTGCGGGCCCGCTCGGCGTCGCCCTGCACGATCGCGTGCTCGGCGAGCTCGCACAGATAGTGCGCGGCGACGCTCCGGCGCTCCTGCTGCAGATCGGCGGGCAGGTCGTGGAACACTTTGAGCGCGTTCGCCCAGTCGCCCTGCTGCTCGTAGATCCTGAGCAGGTGCTCGAGCGCGTCGCGGCGATACTCGCGCGAGGCGGCGAGCTCCTCGAACAGCCGCTCCGCGCGATCCATCAGTCCCGCACTGAGGAAGTCGAGGGCGAGGGCGAACGCGGCCTGGTCGCGGATCGCGGCGGCGCCCTGCTCCTTCAGGCGCGTGTGGATCGCGATCGCGCGGTCCACCTCGCCGCGCTTGCGGAACAGGCTCCCGAGCGCGAACTGGATTTCCGCGGCGTCCTCGTTCGAGGCCGCGACCCGCGTGAACACCTCCGCCGCGCGGTCGAAGCGGTCGTTGATGAGGTGGTCGAGCCCGACGTAGTAGTCGCGCGGCAGCCGCACGGTCCGCGCTCCGCCGTGGCGGCCGAGCAGCCATGCGGCGATGCCTATCGCGACGAAGGCGAGCGCCAGCAGGACGGGGGATAGCTCGAACACATCCCGATCGCGGCTAATCGCGAATGGGCCGGTCCGCGCCGTCGTTGACGCGCTCGCGCAGATCCTTGCCCGGCTTGAAGTGGGGCACGTACTTGCCCGAGAGCGCGACCGCCTCCCCCGTCTTCGGATTGCGTCCCTGCCGCGGTGGGCGGAAATGCAGCGAGAAGCTGCCGAAGCCGCGAATCTCGATCCGCTCTCCCTGCGAGAGCGCATCGCTCATGATCTCGAGGATCTGCTTGAGCGCGAGCTCCACATCCTTCGCGGGAAGGTGCTTCTGCTTCGCAGTGATGATCTCGATGAGCTCGGATTTGGTCATGTTGTTCGCGTGCTCGAGCGCCCGGGGCCCCGCGGCCGGACGCAAGATCCGACACTGTCGTCAGCTGCGATCGCCGATTTGCTCCTTCAGCAGATCGCCCAGGCTCGTGCCGCTCGGAGCCTGCTCGGAGCGGTAGCTTTGCACCGCCTCGGCTTCCTCGTGCGCCTCCTTCGCCTTGATCGATAGAGTGATCGTGCGCGACTTGCGGTCGACGCCGGTGAACTTCGCCTCGATCTCATCGCCCGCCTTGAGCACCGTGCGCGCGTCCTCCACCCTGTCGCGCCCGAGCTCCGATGCGCGCAGCTGCCCCTCGACGCCGTTGCCCAGGTCGATGACCGCGCCGCGCGCGTCGACCTCGCGCACCGTGCCGCGCACGATGCTGCCCTTCGGATTGTCCGCGATGTACGCCGAGAACGGATCCTTCGCGAGCTGCTTGACGCCCAAGGAGATGCGCTCGCGCTCCGGATCGATCGAGAGCACCTGGGCCTCGACCTGCTGGCCCTTCTGATAATTGCGCACGGCCTCCTCCCCCGGCTGGTCCCAGGAGATGTCGGAGAGATGCACGAGGCCGTCGATGTTGCCCGGCAGGCCGATGAAGATGCCGAAGTCCGTGATGGACTTGATCTGGCCGCTCACGCGGTCGCCGCGGTTGTAGTTCTCCGCGAATTCCTTCCACGGGTTGGCCTTGCACTGCTTGAGCCCCAAGGAGATGCGGCGGCGCTCCTCGTCCACGTCGAGCACCATCACCTCGACCTCCTGTCCGGTGTGCACCACCTTCGCGGGGTTCACGTTCTTGTTCGTCCAGTCCATCTCCGAGACGTGCACGAGGCCCTCGACGCCGTCCTCGATCTCGACGAACGCGCCGTAGTCGGCAATGTTGGTGACCTTGCCGAAGACGCGCGTATTCGGCGGATAGCGCCGCGCGATGTTCTCCCAGGGGTCGGCCCCGAGCTGCTTCAAGCCGAGCGAGACTCGCGAGCGCTCGCG
>JASHSR010000433.1 GCA_030038645.1 Gammaproteobacteria bacterium | reverse complement strand
TCGCGCGGCGTCCGAGCGCCGCGCGAGCCCAGGCGCCGATGTCCGCCGCGCTCGGGCAACGGCCGCGGCGGCCGCGCAGGACCTCGACTGCGAGCCTCACCCGGCTCACGGCTTCTCGCTCCGCGCCTCGTAGGCCTGCACGATGCGCTGCACGAGCGGGTGACGCACCACGTCCTTCGCGTCAAAGAAGGCGAACGCGACCCCTTCGAGCCCGCTCAGCACCTCGATGACGTGCTTGAGACCCGAGAGCCTCCCGGCGGGCAAGTCCGTCTGAGTGATGTCGCCCGTCACGACCGCCTTGGAGCCGAAGCCGATGCGCGTCAAGAACATCTTCATCTGCTCGACGGTGGTGTTCTGGGCCTCATCGAGGATGATGAAGGAGTCGTTGAGCGAGCGGCCGCGCATGAAGGCGAGCGGCGCGACCTCGATGACGTTGCGCTCGATGAAGCGCGCGACGCGGTCGAAGCCCATCATCTCGTAGAGCGCGTCGTATATCGGGCGCAGGTACGGGTCGACCTTCTGCGTGAGATCGCCGGGGAGAAATCCCAGCCGCTCGCCTGCCTCCACGGCCGGGCGTACGAGCACGATCCGCCGCACCCGGTCGGTCTGCAGCGCCTCCACCGCGCAGGCGACGGCGAGATAGGTCTTGCCCGTGCCCGCGGGGCCGATGCCGAACGTCAAATCGCGCGCGCGGATCTGCGCGAGATAATCGCGCTGGTGAGCGCCGCGAGCACGGATGGCGCCGCGCTGAACCCGCACGGACAGCTCATCCGCTGCGCGCGCGCGGGACGCGCCGGATGCGGCGGGCGCGTCCGCCGGCGCGGCGGAGTCGACCCCATCCTCCACGTCCCGCAGCGCGAGGTGCACGTGCTCCGGGGTCACCTCCTCCTCCTTCGCGACGCGAAAGAGCTCGCGAAGCGTCTCCTCCGCCTGAGAGGCGCGCTCGCCGGTGACGCGGAAGGTGTCGCCCCGGCGCCTCACGCTGACACCGAGCCGCGACTCGAGCAGTCTCAGGTTCTCATCGAGCGGGCCGCAGAGATTCGCGAGCCGCGCGTTGTCGGTCGGCTCGAGGTCGAATTCGCGCTGCGTGGCGGTGGGAGACGCGGACACAGCTTCAAGCGCCGGCGGCGGCCCGCTCGCGCAACGCGGCCCCGTCGGTTCCGGCGGCGCCGCTCGGCCGGCCTGCGCTCGGGCAATCCGGGCTCACGCGGCCGGCGCTCACACGGTCCGTGCTCACACGGTCGGCGCTCAAGCGGCCGCGCAGGCTGTGCGGCAGCGCCTCCGTGATGAGCACGTCGGCATAGCGGTTGAGGAGCTCAGGTGGGCCGGGGAAGTTCACCCACCGGTTGTTCTCAGTGCGGCCGGCGAGCTCGCGCGAGTCCTTCTTCGCCGCCCGCTCGATGAGGACACGCTGCCGCGAGCCCACCATGCGCGCGCTGATCGCCTGCGCCTGCCGGTCGAGCTGCGCTTGCAGCGCGGCGAGCCGCTCCTGCTTCACCTCGTGGGGCACCTCGTCCGGCAGCGAGGCGGCCGGAGTGCCGGGACGGCGGCTGTAGATGAAGCTGAACGACTGATCGAAGTCCACCTCGCGCACCAGTTTGAGCGTCGCCTCGAAGTCGCGGTCCGTCTCGCCGGGGAATCCCACGATGAAGTCCGAGGAGAGGCCGAGCTGCGGCCTCACGGCCCGGAGCTTGCGCACCTTCTCCTTGAACTCGAGAGCGGTGTAGCCGCGCTTCATCAGCGCAAGAATGCGGTCCGACCCGCTCTGCACCGCGAGGTGCAGGTGGCTCGCGAGCTTCGAGACGCTGCCGTAGGCCTCGATCAGGCTGTCGTCGAGCTCGTTCGGGTGCGAGGTGGTGAAGCGGATGCGCTCGATTCCGGGAATCGCCGCGACGTGATGGATGAGCGTCGCGAGATCGGCGGGCACGCCGTCCTCCATCTCGCCGCGGTACCCGTTGACGTTCTGCCCGAGGAGGGTGATCTCGGTGACGCCCTGCTCGACGAGCGCCCGCACCTCCGCGATCACCGAGGCGAACCGCCGGCTCACTTCCTCGCCCCGCGTATAGGGCACGATGCAGAAGCTGCAGTACTTGCTGCAGCCCTCCATGACCGAGACGTAGGCCGCGGCGCCCTCGGCGCGCGGCGCCGGCAGGGAGTCGAATTTCTCGATCTCCGGAAAGCTCACGTCGACGACCGGGCGGCCAGTCGATCGCAGCTCGGCGATCATCTCGGCGAGCCGGTGGACCGTCTGCGGCCCGAACACCAAATCGACGTACGGGGCCCGATCGACGATGCCCTCCGCCTCCTGCGAGGCGACGCAGCCGCCGACGCCGATGATCACGTGCGGCCGCCGCGCCTTGAGCCGGCGCCATTCCCCGAGCAGCGAGAACACCTTCTCCTGCGCTTTCTCGCGGACGGAGCAGGTATTCATGATGAGCACGTCCGCCGCGGCGGGATCGTCGGTCGAGGTGAGACGGTCGCTGGCTTCGAGCACGTCCGCCATTCGGGCGGAGTCGTACTCATTCATTTGGCAGCCGAATGTCTTGATGTAATAGCGACCAGGCATTGCTCGGAAGTGGGTGGCGTCCCGCAATTCTAAGCCCTACGGCCCGGCGCCGCATCGAGTGCGGCACGAAACGGCCCCACCGGCAGCGGCGGCGGGACGATATCATTAAAATTCAATGACTTGTGAGAGGCTAGAAGGGGATGTCGTCGTCGAGCTCGTCCCGGGTGGCGCCGGCGGCGCCCGCCCCCTCCGAGGCCTCGGCGCGCTCGCGCGCGGCTTC
>JASHSR010000432.1 GCA_030038645.1 Gammaproteobacteria bacterium | reverse complement strand
GCTTCAGGTGATGAGAATCGTCGCGCCACAGGTTCGCGCCGGCGGCCTCATCATGAACGACAACGCGGAGGACGACTACCTCGAATACATCCGCGACCCGGCCAACGGGTTTCGCTCGCTGTCGCTGCCGTTGAAGGGCGGGACTGAGCTGTCCGTGAAGGTGGCTTGAGCGCTTGACCGCATGACCGGCCCGCGGCAAGCCCGCGGGTCCACCGGCCTCGGCAACAGGAACGAACCACACCCATGACATCACTCCAATCGCCGGCCGTGCGCGCCGTGCTGGACCGGCTCTACGCGGAAGCGGACCGAAACGACGGTGAGGTGCTGCCGCGCGTCCGCGCGGAGGCCGAGCGCCTCGGCGGCAACTACGACGACCGCAAGGTCGCGCATCTGCTCGACGATGCCTTCATCCCGGTCTGTCCGGAGGTGGGGCAGCTGCTCTACGTGCTCGTGCGGATGAGAAGGCCGAAGGTCGCCGTGGAGTTCGGAACGTCGTTCGGACTCTCCGCGATCCACATCGCCGCGGCGCTGCGCGACAACGGTGAAGGCAAGCTGATCACGACCGAGCTCAATGCGCTCAAGGCGGCACGGGCGGCGGAGCACTTCCGCCAAGCGGGGCTCGCCGAGCGGATCGATCTGCGGCAGGGCGATGCGTTCGAGACCCTGCAAGGCGTTCGAGGGATCGACTTCCTGATGCTCGATGGCTGGAAGAGCCTCTATCTGCCGCTGTTGCAGAAGCTCGAGCCCTCGCTCAGCCCCGGCAGCCTCGTCGCCGCCGACGACATCAATCTCATGCAGGAGCTGCTGAAGCCCTATCTCGCGTACGTGCGGGATCCGAAGAACGGCTACACCTCGTGCGAGGTGCCGATCGACGACGGGCTGGAGGTGTCGCTGCGGGCGTGAGCCGCCGCCGTCAGGGCAGGAGCCGTCGTGCTATCCCTCACGGACGCACGGCCGCGGCCGGCGGCGCGGACTCCGTGACGGGCGAGGTCGACATCGATTGCTCGACGGTGAGCCATCGGTTGACCTTCTCGATCGTTCGCTCATCGAGCGCGCCGGCGGCAAGCTGCAGATCGACGATATCGAGCAAATAAGTGTACCGGGCCTGGGCGTAGCGGGTCTGGGCCTGCACCAGATTCTGACGCTCCTGCAGAACGTCGACCTCCGTGCGAGTGCCCACCTCGTAGCCCGCCTCGGTCGCCGTGAGCGCGATCTGTGCCGACTTGACACCCTGTTTCAACGCCTCGACTTGGGCGACTTCGCTCACCACTCCGTTGTAGGCGTCGCGCGCCTGGGACTCGGTCTGGCGCGAGACCGTCTGCACGTGGTCCTTGGCGGCGATCCACCGGTACTCGGCCTGGTGGACCTGGGACTGGACCAGACCGCCGCTGGAGAGCGGCACGTTGATCTCGATGCCGATTTCGCTGTCGGCGATCTCGAAGGGAAAGCGCAGGCGTCCGGGCGTTCCACCAAGGTTGTAGGCCTCATCGGTGCTCTCCGTCTGATCGCTGCGGGTGCCCGTGATGGCGATGGTCGGCAGGTGGCCGCCGAATGCGACGCTCACTTGCTTGCGGGCGACATCCGCCGCGAGACGGCTCGCGACGAGGGAGAGATTCTGGTCCATCGAGACGGAGATCCAGCGCTCGGGATCGGCTGGCTGAGGCATCTCGAGCGGCATGTCCTCCCCCGGCTTGGCGAGGGTCGGATAGTCCTGCTCGGTGATCTCGCGCAGCTGCTGCATGCTCGCGAGAGCTCGCTTGGCCGCGATGACGGCGGCCGCGGCGCTGTCGCGCGCGGCCTGCGCCTCCTCAACATCCGTGACGGCGACGAGCCCAACCCGAAGGCGCTCGCTCGCCTGCTCGAGCTGGCTCACGAGTGCCCCGAGCGAGGCGGCATTGGCGTCGAGCGCGTCCTTGGCGTTCAGCACGTTGAAATAGGCCGTGGCGACGCGTTGGATGAGATCTTCCTGCGCCGAGCGGTAGGTGGCCTCGGCCTCGGCTACTTGTTTGTGGGCCTCCGCGAGGGCCGCGAGGCTGGTCCAGGAGAACACCGTCTGCTCGAGCTGGAGCTGGTAGCCGTGTGTGTCGATGAAGGAGGTGCTGTTCTCGGAGAAGGGAACCACCATTCCATTCGGCCCGGGATAAGAGAGGACCTCCTCCTCGTCCTGCCTCTGTCGCGACAGCCCGTAGCTCCCGGAAAGCTGCGGCAAGAGCGCCGCCCATGCCTCGGGCGTTGCCTCGCGAGCCGCCTTGTAAGTGGCCTGCGCCTCGCGGATCTGGGTGTCGAATCGGAGCGCGTCCTGATAAACCCCCACGAGATCCTTTGCGCAGGCTACGTTGACGAGCGCCAACACGGAGAAGGTGGCGACCAGCGGCTTCACGATCCCTCAATCGAGATGCGTGCGATGTACAGCCGGTCGCGCATTGGATTGCGCAGCGCCGCGGCGAGATAGTTGCGGAGCACGCTGCGCAGTGTAAGTCAGGGCGCCGCGGCCAGTAACCGCAGTCGATTCAGGCGCTTAGCATCGCGGGCACGCGGGGCGCGAGCCGCGACCGTTCGGAATCGGACAGTTCTCGCGCTGGGCTTCCCGCGCCGAAGGACTACTCGTCAAAGAATGCGACCGCCCGGATATCGACGCTCTCCCGCGGCGGAGCGTTGGGTGGTGCGCTCGGGTCGACGAAGCTCGTGTGAGGCACGCGCCACGCGCGGCGCTCGTTCCCGTTCCGCCTCCCGGCGGCACGGCGACTCAAGCGCGCTGCGGAGCGCTCACCTCGCCCGCACGGCCGACCTTGATGTGCGAGATCTTGCCGTCGCGCAAGGTGTAGTACACGAGAACCCGCACGCGAACGAATTCTCCCTTGCGCAAGGGCGCGACGACGAACTTCGGCGCATCGGCGACGGCCGTGAACTGCGAGGTGATGTCCGCGGCGATCCCGCCGTCGTCGGCGATGAGATGGTGCAGC
>JASHSR010000431.1 GCA_030038645.1 Gammaproteobacteria bacterium | reverse complement strand
GCCGCGCGGCTCCAGGATGTGAGCGACATCAAGCGCCTGCAGCGCGCCTACGGCTACTACCTCGATGCCGCGCAGTGGGACCAGATGGCCGATCTGTTCGCGGACGACGGCTCCATCGAGGTCGGTCTCGACGGCGTCTATGTCGGCAAGCAGCGCATTCGCGAGTACCTGCACGCCCTCGGCGGAGGCCGCGTGGGCTTGCGGCAGGGCGAGCTCAACGTGCACATGCAGCTGCAGCCGGTCATCGACGTGGCGCCGGACGGGCGCACGGCGAAGGGGCGCTGGCGCGCGTTCATCATGGCCGGTCAGTATCACAAGACGGCGCTCTGGGGCGAGGGCCCCTACGAGAACGAGTACGTCAAGGAGAACGGCGTCTGGAAGATCAAGAAGGTGCACTGGTACCAAACGTTCATGGTTCCCTACGCCGGAGGGTGGGCGAAGCAGAAGGACGTGAACGGCGGAATCTACGTCTCGAGAAAGCTGCCGCCGGATGACCCGCCGACCGAGCGCTACCCGACCTGGCCGGGCGTCTACATGCCTCCGTATCACTACAAGAATCCGGTAACGGGGAAGTGACATGGCCGGCACGGACAGTACGGCCAGTACGGCCAGAGGAGCCCTCGTGAGCGCGCCGAAGGCCTGTGCCTTCGCGGCGGCCGCCGGCGCCGCGATCGCCTCGCTCTGGTGGGCGCTGCCGCCCTCGAGCCGCGCAAGCGCCGCTGACGCCGATCGCGCCATCGCGGATCTGCAAGCGACCGTCGCGCAGCTGCAGCAGCGGATCGTGCGGCTGCAGGATACGGATCAGATCGAGAATCTCATCTCGATCTACGGCTACTATCTCGACAAGCGGCAGTGGGATCAGCTCGCCGATCTCTTCGCCGACGACGGGAGCATGGAGATCTCGCTGCGCGGCATCTACGTCGGCAAGAAGAGCATTCGCAAGGCGCTCGAGCTGTTCGGACCGCTCTACATCTCGACGGACTATCTGCACAACCACATCCAGCTGCAGCCGGTCATTCGCCTCTCCGCGGACGGCACGCATGCGTGGAGCCGCAGCCGCGCGTTGAGCGAGCTCGCGACGTTCGAGCGCGTGGGCGTGTGGGGCGATGGCATCTACGCGAACGAATACGTGAAGCGCAACGGCGTGTGGATGATCGAGAAGGATCACGTGTACACGACGTTCTTCGCGACCTACGACCGGGGTTGGCAGTACGCTGTCTCCGGCGCGCCGAGAGAGAGCAAGCAGATCCCGCCCGATCGTCCTCCGAGCGTGCTCTATGACTCCTACCCCGGGGAGTTCATTCCGCCGTTCGACTACCACCATCCGGTGACCGGCGCGCCGATCGAGATCCCGCCGGATCTTCAGGTCAAGCCCAATCCGGGAGCGCGGCAGGCGCATGCGGCCGCGGGCTCACCGGATGCGGAGGCAGGACCCTCCAGCGAGGGCGCGCGCCAACTCGGCTCGGGAGCGCACCCATGAGAGGCACCGTCATGGCGATGAGCGCCGCGGCACTGCTCGTCGCCGCTGCAGGCGCCTGGGTCGTCTCGGCGCAGGCGGAGAAGACCGCCGCCGCGGGCGGCGACATCCAACAGCAGCTCGCCGATGCGCGCGCGCGCGTGGCGCAGGTCGAGCGGACGGTCGGTCGACTCGAGGACGAGCGCGACATCGAGACGCTTCAACGCACGTACGGCTACTTCACCGACAAGGCGATGTGGAAGGAGGCCGCGGACCTCTTCGCCGACGACGGCACGCTCGAGATCGGCGGGCGAGGCGTGTTCGTCGGCAAGGCGCACATTCTCAAATACCTCACGTGGCTCGCCCCGAAGGGCCTCACCGACGGCAAGCTGCTCAATCACCTGCAGCTGCAGCCCCTCGTCACCATCGCGCCGGACGGCAAGACCGCCAAGGCGCGCTCGCGATGGCTCGCGGAGATCGGCGATTACCACAAGAGCTCGCTGTGGGGCATCGGAACGTACGAGAACGAGTACGTGAAGCAGGGCGGCGTCTGGAAAATCTCGGCGCTGCACGCCTATTACCGCATGTACACCCCGTATGCCGAGGGGTGGGCCAAGGCCGCGGGACCCAACACGCATCCCGAGAAAGCTCTGCCGCCGGACCGGCCGCCGACGGTCGTCTATCAGACCTATCCGGCTACGTTCATCCCGCCCTATGACTATCCGAATCCTGTGACGGGGAAGTAGCCTCACGGCGCCGCGCGCGCCGGTGAGGCACGGGATGCGACCAGCCGGGGAGTGGCGCTTGAGCGTCGAGGACACCCTCTCTCCGGAGCTGATTCTGCCGCGGTCGCGGGCGCGGGCGGGTCGCTATGCCTGGTATGTCGCGGGGCTGTTCACGCTGGCGAACGCGCTGTCCTTCTCGGACCGCCAGGTCTTCGCGCTGCTGCTGCAGCCCATCAAAGTGGACCTGCATCTCACGGATGTCGGCGTGAGCCTGCTCCACGGGCTCGCGTTCGTCGTCCTGTACGCCGTCATCGCCATCCCGGTGGCACGCCTGGCCGATGTGTGGAGTCGCCGCAAGGTGGTTGCGGCGGCCGTCCTCACGTGGAGCCTCATGATGACGCTCTGCTCGGTCGCGCGCCGCTACTCCGCGCTGTTCGCAGCGCGCGTCGGGGTGGGGGCCGGGGAGGGCGGATTGAGTCCCGCCGCCCAGTCGATGCTCGCCGATTACTTTCCGACCGAGCAGCTGCCGGCGGCGCTCGCGCTCTACGCGACGGGGGTATACGTGGGCAGCGGCGTCGCGCTCGCGGCGGCAGGCTGGCTCTACGGGGCGCTCGGACACTTCGGCTCCGTCTCGCTGCCGATGATCGGTCCGCTGCACGCCTGGCGGGTCGTGATGCTCGCGTTCGCAATACCGGGACTGCCCATATTCCTCGCCTGCGCGATGCTGCGAGATCCCGCGCGCCGACGCGCGCCGAGCGCCGTGGCAGGCGCCCAACCCCGCTCAACGGCGCTCGTGGATCTGTGGCGACAGTTCAAGCGGTGGCGCAGGGCGTACTGCGGTATCTGCCTCGGCTACTGCATCATGGTGATGGTCGGCGCGGGAACGAGCGCCTGGATTCCGACGTTCTTCGTGCGCCGCTACCACTGGTCGCTCGATCAGGTAGGCACGCGCTATGGAACGATCGTGTTTGTATGCGGCGTCACGGGCGCCCTGTGCGGCGGATTCCTCGCCGCGGGCCTGCGCAGAGCCGGCATCGCGACGTCGAATCTCATCACCGCTCTCGCCGGCTTTCTCCTCCTCATCCCCTTCGCCGTCTCGTATCCTCTCGTGTCCGACCCCTGGCTCGCGCTGTGGCTCGTCGGCGGATACAACTTTTTCGCCGCGTTTCCGTTCGGAGGCGGCTACGCGGCGGTCCAGGAGATCACCCCATGCCACATGAGAGCGCAGGTGGTCGCGGTGTTCCTGCTGCTGCTCAACCTCCTCGGGCAGGGACTCGGTCCGACGCTCATCGCGTTCTGCACCGACTACGTGTTCGCCGACGAGATGGCGCTGCAAAAGTCCCTCGCGCTCATCGCGCTGGTCGCCTCGCCGCTCGCGGTGGCGCTGCTCTGGTATGGACGCAAGGACTATACGCGGGCCGTGACCTCCTGTTGACACGGCCCGCCGCGCGCCGGTAGGCTCCCCATTCCAACATGTAAACGATTGCATCATTTGAGAGAGCCAGAAGATCTCGCGGGGGTGTGCTGCAGGAGACTCGGGCACACACTGCTCATCGCTGCGGCGATGGCCGGCATGGCCGCCCACGGAGCGGACATCGCCAGCATCTCGGGCGTGCCGCCCGGGCGCTGCAAGCCGCCACACATCGCGCGGCCGTGGCTCGATCGCAACCAGACCCCCGAGTGCCGGGCTCTCGAGGCGATCGCGGCTCTCAGCCGCGAGGAGAAGATCTACTTCGACGGCGGCGGCTTCGAGCTGTTTGGAACGCCGCAGGTACTTCGCAACGCGCGGCCTGCGCGCGCATCGACGGCTGCCACGGGCGCCGCCGCAACCGCCGCGACGAAGGCTGCCGCGAGCGCCGCGGCGAGCGCCGCACGCAAGCTTGGACTGCCGCCGCTCGGGGGCGG
>JASHSR010000430.1 GCA_030038645.1 Gammaproteobacteria bacterium | reverse complement strand
ACGGCCCGCAGGCCGGCCCGCGCGGCGTTGATTGTCCGCGAGGCGGCCCGTACACTAACATTTGCTCAGGGAGCGTTTTCCTCTACCGCCGTCGACGTGCGGCAGATGGTGTCTGTTTCGCTGTTTTCGCACGCATGGAACATCGACTTGTCGATGCATGCGTCGGGGGCCGAGGGTCGGTTCATTCTGATGCCAGTCGCCGCATCTCGCATGCGTTCCGTGCCGTTGCTCGCCGCTCGCTCTCGAGCCGCCGTTGCGGAGTGCTCGTGATGGAGCAGGTGGCCGTCACGGGTGTGGGCGTCATTTGTCCGGTCGGCTCGGGCGTCGAGTCCTTCTGGGATGCGATCCTGAGCGGCCGCCACGGCTTCTCGACGATTCCGCAGAGCGAGGCGTTGAGCGGCAACCGGCTCTGGGCGGCGGTTCCCGACGAGCTCCTCTCGGTCTGCGAAGTGCCGGCGGAATTCGTCCGCAACGCCGACCGCTTCACGCAGTACGCGGTCGTGACGGCGGCTCAGGCGTTCTCCATGGCGGGATTCGAGGTCCCGCCGCCGAAGACCGCGGTGGTTCTCGGCAACACCATGGGCGGGCTGCCTCTGTTCGCGGAGACCCAGATGCAGCTCGCCGTCAATCCGCGCCACGTCACACCGAAGCTGATGGCGCTCGTCATCCCCAACATGGCGGCCGCCCGCATCTCGCTCAACTGGGGCCTGCGCGGCCGGCAGCTCACGATCAGCACCGCCTGCGCCTCCTCGCTCGATGCGATCGGGCTTGCGGCGCAGCTGATCGAGCGCGGCGAGGCGGCGTGCGCGGTCGCGGGCGGCGTCGAGACTTTGCTCGCGCCCGTCGTTTATGCGAGCCTCGAGCGGGCCGGAGCGCTGTCCCGGGCGACGGACGCGCGGCGGGCCTCGCGCCCGTTCGACATCGCGCGCGACGGGTTCGTGATGGGAGACGGCGGAGCGATGCTGTTCCTCGAGCACGTGGAGCACGCGCGGCGGCGCGGCGCCCGCATCCTCGCCCGCGTGCGAGGCTACGCCTCGATGGCCGACAGCCATCATCTCACCGCGCCCGAGCCGAGCGGCCGGTACGAGGCGGAAGTCATGCGGGCCGCGCTGGATGATGCGCGCTGCACGGTCGAGGCGATCTACGCGCACGCGACCGGGACGGTCGTCGGCGACATCGCGGAGCTGAGAGCGATCAACGCGACGTTTCCGGATCACCGCCCCCTCGTCACCGCGCTTCGCGGACATCTCGGGCACGCCATGGCGGCGGCGGGCGCCACATCGGCCATCGCGGGGATTCTCGGCATGGACCGAGCGGTCGTTCCGCATACGCTCGGAACCGAGAACGTGGAGCCCGAGGCTCGCTTCGAGCTGATTCTCGGCGCACCGCGCGCCCTGCGCTACGGCGCATTCCTGGTCAATGCGTTCGGATTCGGAGGTCAGAATGCCTCGGTCGTGCTGTCGCGGTAGGGTGCTCGAGATGCGGGCCCGGACGTGGGCCTGGACGTTGCGAGCGAGGATGCCTTGAGGTCGATATGCGTCTGCTCGTCGAGCCAACCCGCCAGCCGTTATCCCACGAGCTCACGATCCCGAATTCCAAATATCATGCGCACCGGGCGCTGATTCTGGCCTCGCTCGCGCCCGGCCGCAGCGAGATCGTGGGACTCACGCACGCGAAGCACGTCTCGTACACGCTGAGCGTGCTGCGCGGGCTCGGCACGTCCATCCGCGTCGAGGGCGACACCTTCTTCGTGGAGGGCGGCCCGTATCGCCCGCGCCGGCCCACGCTCTCCGTCGGCAGCTCCGGGTCCACGCTGTACTTCATGATCGGGCTCTGCGCGCTCGCCGAGAAGCCGGTGACGCTCATCGGCCAGCGGTACTTCCAGCGCCGCCCGGTCGGCCCCCTGCTCGAGGCCCTGCGCCAGCTCGGCGTCGGCCTCAGCTCTCATAACGGCTGCCCGCCCATCCACATCGAGAGCGGGCGGCCCAAGGGCGGCCACGTGACGATCGCCGGCACGCTCTCGCAGTGGATCTCGGGCCTGCTCATGGTTGCGGCCTTCGCCGAGCGTCAAACGACGATCGACGTCGAGGGCCCTCTCAACGAGCGTCCCTACGTCGACCTCACTCTTTCGATGATGGAGCAGTTCGGCCTGCACGTCGAGGCGTCCGCGGACCGGCGCAAGTTCGTCGTGCCGCCCAACCAGCAGGCGCGCCCCGCGACCGTCAGGCTCCCACCCGACATCGGCTCGGCGGCGTTCGGGCTCGCCATCACGGCGCTCCATCCTTCGGACATCCTGCTGCGCCACCTGCGCTTGAATGGCGCGCTCACCGACCATCCCGAGCGCGCCTTTCTCGATGTGATCCGGGAGATGGGCCTCAACATGGAGGAGGACGAGAGCGCGGGCGGCGTGCGCGTGCGGCACAACGGCTTTCGCCCGCGCGCCGTGCGCGTCGATTGCCGCGAGACGCCCGACATCCTTCCCATCCTCGCGACGCTCGCGACCTTCGCCGACGGCGAGACGGTCATCGAGAACGTGGATCATATCCGCCTCAAAGAGTCCGATCGCGTCGCGGCCATGCTGCAGTTGAACCGCATGGGCGGGAAGCTCCAGATCGACGGCTCGCGGCTCGTGATCCGCGGCGTCGAGCAGCTGAGCGGGCGCGACCTCTCCTCGTACAACGATCATCGCGTGCTCATGTCCCTCGCCATTGCCGGGACGCGCGCCAACGGGTACACGCTCATCTCCTATCCGAATGCCTACCGGATCTCCTACCCGGAGTTCCTCAACGCGATGCACGGCATCGGCGTGAAGATGGAGTGCGTGACGTGACGCCTTGCCCGGCGGAGCGCGTGGCCGAGATGGCCGAGCGCCGCCCGCAGGACGCCGCGATCATCGACGTGCGCGACACGGGCACCTCGATGTGGACGTGGAGCGAGCTGCAGCGCGAGTCCGAGCGCATGGCCGCGCTGCTCGCGCAGCTCGGCATCGGCGCCGGCGACGTGGTCGCCTATCAGCTTCCCAATCGCGCGGAATTCGTCGCCATCACGCTCGGCGCGCTGCGCCTCGGAGCGATCTGCTGTCCTCTGATGCCCATCTTCCGCGAGCGCGAGCTCGAGGATCTCCTTCGGCGCGCGCGCGCGCCGGTCGTGCTCGTGGCAGAAGAGTACCGCGGCCGCCATCCCGCACAGGAGCTCGCCTCCATCGCGCCGCGGCTGCCGTCGCTGAGGCATGCCGTCGTCGTCGCAAGCGGCCGCGGCGAGACCGCGCTCCCGCCCTCGGAGCGGGTGAGCTGGCGGTGGTTGCATCGAGCGCTGGCGGCCCTCTCACCCGAAGCGCGCGCCGCGGGAGCGGGTACCGGCACCGCCGCGGGAGTGGGCGCCGACACCGCCGCAACGAGGGCGGGCACCGCCGGAGCGCGCCCGCGTGCCGCCGGTACGCCCCCGCCCGACCCCACGGGAATTGCCCAGCTGCTCTTCACCTCGGGAACCTCCGGCGAGCCAAAGGGGGTCCTGCACCGCCGGGACACGCTCGTGCGCGCGGTGGCGTTGGAGATCGAGCATCTGAGGCTCGATGCGAGCGACCGCATCTATGTCCCCTCCCCGCTCGCGCATCAAACCGGCTTCCTCTACGGCATGTGGCTCGCGCTGACGCTCGGCGTCGCGCAGATCGTGCAGGAGACCTGGAGCCCCGCGAGAGGGCTCGAGGCGCTGTCGAGCGCCGGCGGCACCTTCGTGCAGGCGGCGACCCCCTTTCTCGCGGACCTCGTCCAGGCCGTCGAGGACGGCGCCGAGCCGCCGCGATCTCTCAAGATCTTCGTCGCGACGGGCGCGGCCGTGCCCCGCTCGCTCGCCCGGCGCGCGACCGAGACGCTCAAAGCGGCCGTCTGCGGCGCCTTCGGCACCACCGAGGGCTGTCTCGCAACGCTCGCCTCGCCGGCCGATCCGCCCGAGAAAGCCTGGGGCACCGACGGGCGCCCGCTGCAGTCGATCCGCCTGCGCATCCGCGACGATGCGGGAAACGTGCTCGGCCCGGGGCAGGAAGGTCATTTCGAGACGAGCTCGCCCACGATGCTCGAGGGCTATCTCGATCATCCGGACTGGACGGCCGCGGCGTACACGCCGGACGGGTGGTATCGGACCGGCGACCTCGCGCTGATCGACGAGGCGGGCTTCCTGCACGTGACCGGACGGGTGAAGGACGTGATCAACCGCGGCGGGGAGAAGATCCCGGTCGCCGAGATCGAGCAGCTCCTGCACCAGCACGGCGCCGTGAAGGAGGTCGCGATCGTCGCGATGCCCGATCCGCGCCTTGGCGAGCGCGCCTGCGCGTTCGTCGTGCCGCGCGCGGGCGCAACGCTCGATTTCCTCTCGATGCAGCGCTTCCTCGACGAGCGGCGCGTCGCGAAGCCCTACTGGCCCGAGCGCCTGGAGGTGCTCGAGTCCCTGCCGAAGACGCCGTCGGGCAAGATTCAAAAATTCCGCCTGCGCGAGCGCGCGAGAGCGCTCGTCCCGCCGGGCGCGGAGCGATCATGACGGACAGCGAATACGCCGCCCTCAAGGCTGAGATCGAGAGCTACATCCGCGGACCCGCGGAGCGGTGGGCCGAGCGCATCGAGCGCGAGCATGCGGTCGCTCCGCAGCTGTGGGACGAGCTGCGCGAGCGCGGCTACCTCAATCTTGCGGCGCCGCCCGAGCTCGGCGGCCGCGGCCTGTCTTTCCTCCGCTACCTCGGGCTCATGGAGATCGTCGCGATGTCGCACGCGGCGATCCGCATGATCGTGCACGTCGTGAACGGCACGTGGCGCGCCCTCGACCGGTATGCGACGGCCGAGCAGCGTCGCCGGTTCGTCATCCCCTCCGTCCGCGGCGAGATCAAGGTCGCCTTTGCGCTCACGGAGCCGGGCGCCGGAACGGGCGCCGATCTGCGCTGCAGCGTCGTGCGGGACGGCGACACGTACCTGCTCAGCGGCGAGAAGCACATGATCACCTTCGGCTCCATCTGCGACTACTGGCTGCTGTTCGCGCGGGTCGCCGGCACGGTCGGCGCCGCCGGGACGGTCGCCTTGCTCGTGCCGCGCAACGTCGCGAGCGCGCGCGTCGAGAGAATGCCGGAATCGATGGGCGTGCGCGGCAGCGACCACGCGCGCATGAGCTTCGACCGCTCGCCGGTGCCGATCTCCCACCGCCTCGGCGAGGAAGGACAGGGCCTTGACGTCGCCCTCGGCGGCTTCCTCGCGCCGAGCCGGATCTCCGTCGGGATGAGCTGCGTCGGGCTCGCCCGGCGCGCCTTCGAGCTCGCCGTCGATCGCGCGCGTCACCGCGAGACGTTCGGCAAACCGCTCTACCGCAGGCAGGCGATCGGCTTCATGATTGCGGAGATGGCGACGGACATCGAGGCCGCGCGCCGCCTGGTCCTGCACGCGGCGAGCGAGTGGGAAAGCGGCAGCCACGAGGCGCAAAAGCTCTCCTCCATGGCGAAGCTCTATGCCACATCGATGCTGCAGCGCGTGACCGACCAGGCGCTGCAGATCCACGGCGGCATCGGCTACTGGGAGCCGCATCCGATCGAGCGCGTCTATCGCGATGCGCGCGCCCAGCGCTTCGAGGAAGGCACCAACGAGATCCAGAAGACCGTCATCGGGCGCGAGGTGCTGCGGGAGATCTCCGGCCGCGACGGCTCGGACGCATGAGGCAAGGGCTTGGACGCACGGCGCGCGGATTCGCACGCATGATGCGCGACACCGGGCGCACGATGCGAGGTACAGACGCATGAGATTCACGGACAAGATCGCGCTGATCACCGGCGGTACCCGCGGGATCGGCAAGGCGCTCGCGCTCACGCTCGCGCGCGAGGGCGCGACGCTCGTGCTCAACTACAAGCAG
>JASHSR010000039.1 GCA_030038645.1 Gammaproteobacteria bacterium | reverse complement strand
ACAGCTCATCGACGGCGCGACCAACGGCCACGTCTGGGCCGAGCGCTACGACCGCGACCTCTCCGACATCTTCGCGCTGCAGGACGAGCTCTCGCAGGCGATCGTCAAGGCGCTGAGGCTCAGGCTGCTGCCGGAAGAAAAAAAGGCGATCGAAGAGCGCGGCACGGAAAGCGTCGAGGCTTACGACAAGTATCTGCGAGCGCGGTCCTTCCCGGCTCTCGTAGATCCCCAGAGCGTAAAGCGCGCAGCCGAGCTATACCGCGAAGCCCTGGCGCTCGATCCGCAGTTCGCCCGGGCCTGGGCCCGGTTGGCGGATGTGCTGAGAACCTCGTTGATCGTATTTCCCGAGACTGCCGAGACCACCCGCAAGGAAATGAGCCACGCCGTCGAGCGCGTGCTCGAGCTCGCGCCGAATACCGCCATGAGCTATGCGATGCGGGGCGCAGCGGGCCTGCTTCGCGGTGACTGGCAAGGGGCCGAGCAGGGCTGCGGCAAAGCGGTCGAGCTGGCCGAAGACAACGAGGCGCCATTCCTCCTTTACGCCTATGTTCTATCGCTGCTGGGACGTCATCAGGAGGCGCTCGCCGCGACGCATGCTGCGTTGCGCGTGGACCCCTTGGCGCTGAACGCTTCCTTCTATCTGCAACTCCACTTGGATTTTGCCGGCCGGCCCGAGGAAGCCGACGCCGAATATGTGCGCAGCAAGGACTTACCGGGAGGGGATCGCGCCGCAATCGAGTGGCGCGCCGTGACCCGCATGTGGGTCTGCCGGGATAACGCACGCGCCAAGCAGCGCTTCACGGCTGTGTTCAGCAATCACACGAGCTTCATGCCCTTTCATCCGCAGCTCGCGCAGGTGCTGGACGAGCCCGAGAAGGCGCTCGCCATCGTCCGCGCGGCGTTCGATGACCCACGCTACCAGGATGGCGCGCGCCTCGGGTCGCTCGCGCATTGGGCGGTCCACTATGGTGACGCTGATCTCGCATTCGCGGCTTTGCGGCGGGGTTTCGTCGAGCTGCACGGCCAGACGGTCATCGACATCTGGGTGCCCGCTTTCGCCGAGCTGCGGCGCGATCCGCGCTTCAAGGCGCTCGTGCGCGATCTCGGGCTCTACGATTATTGGCGCAAGAGCGGCAAGTGGGGCGAGCACGCGCGGCCCGTGGGCGACGACGACTTCGAGGTCTGGTGATGGCCGACATCTTCGTCTCGTATGCCCGGACGGACAAGGCGCGCGTCGCGCCGCTCGTCGCCGCGCTCGAGGCGCGGGGCTGGAGCGTCTGGTGGGACCCGGAGATCGCGCCGGGTCAGGAGTTCGACCGCCAGATCGCACGGGAGCTCGATGCGGCGAAAGCCGTCATCGTCGTGTGGACGCCGATGTCCGTCGATTCTCGCTGGGTGCGCGGTGAGGCGCGCCTCGCCGCCGATCGCGGCGTGCTCGTTCCCGTGCGTTTCGAGCACGCGCGCTTGCCGATCGATGCGCTTGCGCTGCACACGACCGATCTCGACGACTGGCAGGAAGATTCGCAGGGCGCCGCATTTCAACAGCTGTCGCGCGCGCTCGGACCGCTTTTGACGTCCACGACGGGCGGCACATCATCAATCGGCGGCGCTTCATCAGCTTCCGCGTGGGAGACGGCGCGAGAGCGCAAGGGGCGCTCGATCTGTGTCCTGCCGTTCGTCAACATGAGCGGTGATGCCGAGCAGGAGTACTTCTCCGACGGCATCTCGGAGGACATCATCACCGATCTATCCAAGGTCTCGGCGCTGCTGGTCATTGCGCGCAATACGGCGTTCACCTTCAAGGGCAAGCCGGTCGATGTGAAAGGGGTGGCGCGCCAGCTCGACGTGAGCCACGTGCTGGAGGGAAGCGTGCGCAAATCGGGGAGCCGCGTCCGCATCACCGCGCAGCTCATCGACGGCCAATCCGGCGGCCATGTGTGGGCCGAGCGCTACGACCGCGATCTCTCCGACATCTTCGCGCTGCAGGATGAGATCTCCCAGGCCATCGTCGCGGCGTTGAAGATGAGGCTGTTTCCCGAGGAGAAGCGGGCGATCGAGGACCGCGGCACGCAGAGCGTCGAGGCGTACGACAAGTATTTGCGAGCGAGGCCCTTCACTGTTTCGCAGCACGTCCAGCGCGCGGTCGATCTGTACCGTGAAGTCCTGGCGCTCGATCCGCAGTTCGTTCAGGGCTGGGTCGGGCTCTCGGAGGCGCTCAGGATCTCGATGATTTTCTTTCCGCAGACGGCAAAGGCGGCCCAAGAGGAAATGCGCCATGCGCTCGAGCGCGTGGATGCGCTGGCGCCGAACACCGCCATGAGCTACGCGATGCGGGGCACGGAGAGGCTCCTTCACTATGACTGGCCAGGAGCCGAGCAAAGCTACGCGAAGGCCGTGGAGCTGGCGAAGAGCAACGAAGCGCCGTTCCGCGCCTATGGCTTGGTTCTATCGATCTTGGGGCGTCATCGGGAGGCGCTCGTCGCCGCTCGGGCCGCGTTGCGGGTGGACCCCTTGGCGCTCTTTGCATCTTTTTACCTGCAGTGGCAGCTGGATCTCGCCGGTCGCGACGAGGAAGCCGAGGCCGAATACGCCCGCAGCAAGGATCTGCCGGGCGATCGCGCCGCCATCGAGTGGCGCGCCATGACGCGCATGTGGGCCCGCCGGGACGACGCGCGCGCCAAGCAGCGCCTCATCGCCGCCTTCGGCCACGACACGACGTTCATGCCTTGTCATCCGCAGCTCGCGCAGGTGCTCGATGAGCCCGAGAAGGCGCTCGCCATCATCCATGCCGCCTTCGATGATCCACGCTATCAGGATGGCTCGCGCCTCGGCACGCTCGCGCATTGGGCCGAGCGCTACGGCGACCGTGATCTCGCATTCCGGGCCTTGCGGCGGGGCTACGTGGAAATGCACGGCCAGACCGTCATCGACATCTGGATGCCGGTTTTCGCCGAGCTGCGGCGCGATCCGCGCTTCAAGGCGCTCGTGCGCGACCTCGGCCTCTACGACTATTGGCGCAAGAGCGGCAAGTGGGGCGAGCACGCGCGGCCCGTGGGCGACGATGACTTCGAGGTCTGGTGATGGCCGACATCTTCGTCTCGTATGCCCGGACGGATAAAGCGCGCGTCGCGCCGCTCGTCGCCGCGCTCGAGTCTCGGGGCTGGAGCGTCTGGTGGGACCCGGCGATCGTCCCAGGCGAGGAGTTCGACGATCTCATCACCCAGCAGATCGATCAGGCGCAGGCGGTGGTCGTCGTCTGGACGACGGCCTCCGTCGCCTCGCGCTGGGTGCGCGGCGAGGCGCGCCTCGCCGCCGATCGCGGCGTGCTCGTTCCGGTGCGCTTCGACCGCGCGCGCTTGCCGATCGACGCGCTCGCTCTGCACACCACCGACCTCGACGACTGGAAAGAAGACGTCGGCGCCCGCCCGTTCCAGGACCTGCTCGCCGCCCTGTCGAAGCACTTGAAGAGCGCTCCGCGCACCACGGTGGAGGAGCGCCGCACGGCGGTCTGCGTGCTGCCTTTCACCAACATGAGCGGCGATACGGAGCAGGAATACTTCAGCGACGGCATCACCGAGGACATCATCACCGACCTCGGCAAGGTCTCGGCGCTGTGCGTCACGTCGCGCAACTCGGCCTTCTGCTTCAAGGGCAAGCCCATCGACATGAAGCAGGTGGCGCGCCAGCTCGGCGTCACCCACGTGGTCGAGGGGAGCGTTCGTAAGGCCGGCAACCGCGTCCGGATCACCGCGCAGCTCATCGATGCGGCGCAGGACAGCCACCTGTGGGCCGAGCGCTACGACCGGGACCTCTCGGACGTGTTCGCGCTGCAGGATGAGATCTCGCGCGCCATCGTCGCCGCCCTGAAGCTGACGCTCCTTCCCGAGGAGAAGCAGGCCATCGAGGCGCGGGGGACTGATAACCTGGAGGCCTACGATCTGTACCTGCGTGCCCGGGCGCTCCGGTCCACGCTCGGCGCAGCCGAGTCCCTGCGCTCCACCGAGCTGTACCGCCGCGCGCTCGCCCTCGATCCGCGCTTCGCGCACGCGTGGGCCGGGCTTGCCGATGCGCTCGGCTATTGCTCGATCTTCTATCGGGAAATGGTGACGACTGCGCGTCCCGAAATGGAGGCCGCGACCTCCCGCGCGCTCGCGCTCGCGCCCGACCTTGCCGAGATTCGCGCCAGCCAGGCGCGCCTGAGCCTCATGCGCCAGGAATGGCTCGCCATGGATGAGAATCTCAGCCTCGCGGCGGATGCCGGAGGATATAGAGAGTACATGCTGGCGGTGCTCGGCCGCGCGCGGGAGGCGGTGGAGGATGGTCTCAAAGCTCGGCGGACCGACCCGCTCTCGATCACGATGTCCTTCACCTTGCAGCTATGCCTCGACATCAACGGCCGCCTCGACGAGGCGGAGGCCGAGTACGCGCGCAGCAAGGACCTTCCGGGCGATCGCGCCGTGGTGGAATGGCGAGCCGTGACACGGATGATGGCGCTGAAAGATGCGCGCCTCGAGCAGCGCCTGACCGATCTCGTCATCGGCGGCTGGTCATGGATGGCATTCGACGCTGAGCTGCTGAAGGTGCTGGATCAACCGGGAGCGGCGCTCGAGATCGTCTCCGCGGCCTTCCGCGATCCCCTCTACCAGGATGGCGCGCGCATGGGGGCCATCGCCAGCTGGGCGGCGTATTACGGCGATAAGGACCTCGCTTTTCAGGCGTTGCGGCGCGGCTTTGTCGACATGCACAGCCAGACGATCATCGAGATCTGGCACCCAATATTCCGCGAGCTGCGCCAGGACCCGCGCTTCAAGGACTTCGTGCGCGACCTCGGCCTGTACGACTACTGGCGCAAGAGCGGCAAGTGGGGCGACTTCGCACGGGCGAAGGGCGGCGACGATTTCGAGATCGTCGGATGAGCGCCTCGACCCGCGGCGAGGCATAGATGGCCGATATCTTCCTCTCCTACGCCCGGGTGGACAAAGCGCGCGTCGCGCCGCTCGTCGCCACGCTCGAGGCGCGGGGCTGGAGCGTCTGGTGGGACCCGGAGATCGCGCCGGGTCAGGAGTTCGACCGGCAGATCGTGCAGGAGCTCGATGCAGCGAAGGCCGTCATCGTCGTGTGGACGCCGGCCTCGGTCGGCTCCCGCTGGGTGCGCGGTGAGGCGCGCGAGGCCGCGGACCGCGGCATCCTGGTTCCCGTACGGTTCGAGAAGGCGAGGCTGCCGATCGATGCCCGCGCCCTGCACACCACCGACCTCGACGACTGGAAGGAAGATCCGCGGAGCAACGCATTTGGGCAGCTGCTGCGCGCGCTCGGGCCGCTTTTGGCATCCACGACCGGCGCCACGTCATCGACCGGCCCAGCGCCATCAATCGGCGGCACTCGATCGACTTGCGCGCCGGAGGCGCCGCAGGACCGCGCCAGGCTCTCGATCTGCGTTTTGCCGTTCTCCAACATGAGCGGCGATGCCGAGCAGGAGTACTTCTCCGACGGCATCTCGGAGGACATCATCACCGACCTCTCGAAGGTCTCGGCGCTGCTGGTCATCGCGCGCAATACGGCTTTCACCTTCAAGGGCAAGCCGGTCGATGTCAAAGGGGTGGCGCGCCAGCTCGAGGTGACTCACGTGCTCGAGGGCAGCGTACGCAAGTCGGGCAACCGCGTGCGCATCACCGCTCAGCTCATCGACGGCCAATCCGGCGGCCACATCTGGGCCGATCGCTACGATCGGAATCTCGACGACATCTTCGCGCTGCAGGATGAGATCTCGCAGGCGATCGTCGCCGCCTTGAGGGTGAGGCTCCTGCCCGAGGAGAAGAAGACCATCGAGGATCGCGGCACGACCAGTGTCGAGGCCTACGACAAGTACCTGCGCGCGCTGGCCCTCGCCAATCAGGGCGCTCAGGCCGACTCCGATCGCGCCGAAGCGCTCTTTCGCGAGGCGCTCGCGATCGATCCCGGCTTCGCCAGGGCACGCACCGGGCTCTTCACCGTATACTCGTACCGGCTGAACTTCTCTCCGCAGCGCGTCGAGCAGACTCTCGATGACATGCGCGCCATGGTCGAGGAGGCGCGCGCGCGCGCGCCGGAACATTGGGCCACGCATCTGGCCGACGGCGCGTGGCGGGCTTGGTGCCACGACTGGCTCGGAGCCCACGGAGCCTTCATCCGGATGAAGGCTCTCGCGCCGCCGTCGGACTCGAGCAGTCCGTTTACTTTCGGTTACTTTTTGGGGAATGTCGGCCGCAGCTCGGAGGCCGTCACGGAGCTCGCGATGGCGAGCGCGGCCGATCCGCTGTCGCTCGTCGGATCTCAGCAGCTTCAGCAGCAGCTGTATCTCGTGGGTCGCGTCGAGGAGGCTCGGGCCGAGTACGAGCGCACCCTCGGGATCGCCGGCAACCGCGAGCCCGCGGAGCACGTGGCGCTGATGTGGACCTGGGATGCAGGCGACATAGGGCGTACCGCCGTGCAGTTTCGCCGGTTTCTGGACAACCAGGCCGTCCCGATCCCGGTCCTGTGCCGAGTGCTCGGACTTCTCGATCGCCCTGCAGCCGCGCTCGATCTAATTCGCGATGCATTCAATGATCAGGCCAATCAGGATGCCTCGCGCATGATGGTGCTCTCCTGGTACGCGGCGCGCTTCGGCGATGCGCCGCTCGCCGTCGCCGCGATGCGCCGCGCCTACATCGATCTGAAGGGGACCTATCTGGCACCGATGTGGTTTCCATTCCTGCGCGAAGCGCGCGGGCTGCCTGCCTTCAAGACGCTGCTTCGCGAGCTCGGTATGTGCGACTTCTGGCGCCGGAGCGGCAAGTGGGGCGACTTCGCGCGGCCACTCGGCGAGGATGATTTCGAGATCGTCCGATGAGCGCCGCGCGTGTCCGGCAGGCATAGATGGCCGATATCTTCCTCTCCTACGCCCGGGTGGACAAAGCGCGCGTCGCGCCGCTCGTCGCCGCGCTCGAGGCGCGGGGCTGGAGCGTCTGGTGGGACCCCGAGATCGCGCCGGGTCAGGAGTTCGACCGGCAGATCGCGCAGCAGCTCGATGTGGCGAAAGCGGTCATCGTCGTCTGGACGCCGGCGTCCGTCGACTCGCGCTGGGTGCGCGGCGAGGCGCGCCTCGCCGCGGAGCGCGGGGTGCTCGTTCCGGTGCGTTTCGACCACGCGCGCCTGCCGATCGATGCGCTCGCCCTGCATACCACCGACCTCGACGACTGGAAGGAGGACCCGAAGAGCGGTGCGTTTCAGCAGCTGTCGCGCGCACTCGGGTCGCTGTTGCAGTCCTCGAGCGGAGGCGCCTCGTCGCCGCCCGGCGGCACGTCGTCAACCGGCGCGACGTCATCGACCGGTGGCACTCCATCGACTTCCGCTCAGGAGGCGGAGCGAGAGCGCAAGGGCCCCTCGATCTGCGTTTTGCCGTTCGCCAACATGAGCGGCGATTCCGAGCAGGAGTATTTCTCCGACGGGATCAGCGAGGACATCATCACCGACCTCAGCAAGGTCTCGGCGCTGCTGGTCATCTCGCGCAACTCGGCCTTCACCTTCAAAGGCAAGCACGTCGATCTGCCGCAAGTCGCCCGGCAGCTCAAGGTCACTCACGTGCTGGAAGGGAGCGTGCGCAAGGCGGGCAACCGCATACGCATCACGGCACAGCTCATCGACGGCGCGACCAACGGCCACGTCTGGGCCGAGCGCTACGACCGCGATCTCTCCGACATCTTCGCGCTGCAGGATGAGATCTCTCAGGCGATCGTCTCCGCGCTGAAGGTCAGGCTGTTTCCAGAGGAGAAGCACTCGATCGAGGACCGAGGCACGACGAGCGTCGAAGCGTATGACAAGTATCTGCGCGCACAGGCGCTCGCCAATCGCGGGATCCAGGCCGAATCCGATCAAGCCGAAGCGCTCTTTCGCGAGGCGCTCGCGATCGATTCGGGTTTTGCCCGGGCGCGGAGCAGCCTCTGCCACGTGTACTTCTGGCGCTTCATTTTCTCTCCGCAGCGCTTCGAGCGGACGCGCGACGATATGGACGCGATGGTCCGCGAGGCGCTCGCGCGCGCACCGGATCACTGGGATACTCATCTGCTCGACGGCGTTTCGCGGATGGCGCGCTACGATTGGCTCGGCGCGGACGGCGCCTTCGCGAAGATGAAGGCGCTCGCGCCGCCCTCGGACTCGGTCGGTCTGCTCTATTTGAGTATCTTCCTTTCGGATGTCGGCCGCACCGCGGAGGCCATCACGAGACTCACGATGGCCTGCAAGGCCGATCCGCTGTCGTTCGCCGTCTCTCAGCTGCTCCAGCAGCAGCTGTACATCGGGGGCCGGGTCGACGACGCTCGCGCCGAATACGAGCGCACGCTCGGACTTGGCGGCAACCGCGAGGCCGCGGAGCACACGGCGTTGATGTGGATCTGGGACACAGGCGACGTCGGTCGCACGCGGCTGCAGTTTCGCCGGTTCCTCGATCACGAGGCTCTCTCGATGCCGGTTCTGCACCAAGTGTCCGGGTTGCTCGATCGGCCCGCGACCGCGCTCGATCTGATCCGGGAGGCGTTCGCCGATCCGGCCTATCAGGATCCCATGCGCATGATGCTGCTCTCATGGTACGCGGCGCACCTCGGTGATGCACCGCTTGCGGTCGCCGCGCTGCGGCGCAGCCGCATCGATCTGAAGGGGAAGGGGTATTCCGCGGTGACGTACGCGATGTGGTTCCCATTCATGCGCGATGTGCGCAAGTTGCCCGCCTTCAAATCGCTGCTTCGCGATCTCGGCCTCTACGACTACTGGCGCAAGAGCGGCAAGTGGGGCGACTTCGCGCGGCCCGTCGGCGAGGATGATTTCGAGGTCTGGTGATGGCGTGCACTCCCGCTTTGGGGCAGAGTCCGGCCGTTGCTCACTTCGGTCATGTGCAGGGAGCGGCGCCGTGGGACCCGTAGAGCAGGCCCTGGCCGACGCGCAACGCAGGGCGCAAGACTTGTTCTCCGAGGTGGTCGAATCCGGGCTCATCCGGCCGGGGATTCTCGAAAGCGAGCTGAGCGCAGAGATCTATACCCTTGCGGAGCGGCGCTTCGGCGTACGCCGGCACTGGCACAAACGAGTCGTGCGGTGTGGCTCCAATACTCTGCTGCCATACCATGCGGATCCTCCCGAGCGCCGCCTTGGCGATGACGACGCGGTGTATCTCGACTTCGGACCGGTCTTCGGGGAGTGGGAGGCCGACTTCGGCCGCACGTACGTGCTCGGCTCGGACGCACACAAGCACCGGCTCGTTCGTGACATCGAGGAAGCTTTTCGCAGGGGCAAGGAGCTTTACGGGAGCGAGCCGGATTTGACGACGGGAGCCTTGTACGACTTTGTCAACGACCTCGCCCGCGAAGCCGGCTGGGAGTTCGGGGCGCCGACGGCGGGCCACCCGATCGGCCATTTCCCTCACGAGCGCAGCCCGGACGATCCCGGGCGCCTCTCGATTCGACACGGCAATCTCCTGCGACTTCGTGAGCCCGATGATGCTGGGCAGCGCCGGCACTGGATCTTGGAGATCCACTTCGTGGACCGCGTCCACTCCTTTGGCGGATTTTTTGAGGAGCTACTGACGATCGACTTTGCGCGCGCTTCTGACGGCGACGAGTCACTGCCTCTGTTATGACGTCCACAACGGACGTCCGATTACGATAGCCTTCAGGCGTGTTGTGAGTGCGTAAGCGGCACGCGTTTCTACGCGGGGCTCCTGCTAATGCGTGTGCACGTCTTCGCTGCTGCGCATAGACTGGCCGGCCCCGGGTTCGCCTGCCTGTGCCAGGAGCACAACTCACCGATGGCCTCTCGTCGCATCTCGGTGCCCGTCGAACACATCACGCAGTCCATCGTTGTCTTGCGCGGCCAGAAGGTCTTGCTCGATGCTCAGCTCGCCGCGCTCTACGGCGTAGCAACCAAAGCGCTGCTTCAGGCGGTACGGCGTAACCGAGAGCGTTTTCCCCACGACTTCATGGTCCGGCTTACCGGCGCGGAGTGGGCCGCTTTGAGGTCACAATTTGTGACCTCAAATGCCCAGCGCGGCGGTCGCCGCTATCTTCCCTACGGCTTCACCGAGCAGGGCGTGGCTATGCTTTCCTCCGTGCTCAAGAGCAATCGCGCAATTGCTGTCAACATCCAGATCATGCGGGCCTTCGTTCGCATGCGCGCGCTGCTTGCCTCGAACAAGGAACTTGCCAGCCGCCTGGATGAACTGGAGGCGCGCCTCGAGAAGAGGCTCACCAGCCACGATCGGACCATCGCCACCATCCTCTCGGCGATTCGCCAGCTCATGATTCCGTCACCTCCCAAGCGCCGCCCGATCGGCTTTACCGCCGATCTCGAGAAGGGATGGCGGTAGCGCTGCTGGGCACCCCGCGCCAATTCGGGCACAATCGGCATCGGGCGAGACGCTCGGCTGCTTTTGTGGGGAACTCGAATGCGTACCGTATGGCTCGGCTCTGCCGTGGTGCTGATGGTCATTCTCTCGGGTTGCGGGTACAACCGCTTCCAGTCCCAGGACGAGCAGGTGAAATCGGCCTGGTCGGAGGTGCTCAATCAGTATCAGCGGCGCGCGGACCTGATCCCGAACCTCGTGAATACGGTGAAGGGCTACGCGGCGCAGGAGCAACGCATCTTCATCGCGGTGGCTCAGGCGCGCAGCCAAGTCGGCAGCATCCAGGCGACTCCTGCGCTGCTCAACGATCCGCAGGCGTTCAAACGTTTCGAGGCCGCGCAGAGCCAGCTGACGGGCGCGCTGTCGAGGCTTCTCGCGGTATCGGAGAACTATCCGCAGCTGAAATCCGACCAGAACTTCCGCGATCTGCAGGCGCAGCTCGAGGGGACGGAGAACCGCATTGCCGTGGCGCGCATGCGCTACATCCGGTCGGTGCAGTCGTACAACGTCCTGGTGCGCAGCTTTCCGACGAACCTCACGGCCAAGATGTTCGGATACACGGTGAAGCCGAACTTCGCCGTGCAGAACGAGGCGCAACTCGCAGCGCCGCCGACGGTGAGCTTTGCGCCCGCCACGCCCGAGACGGCTCCGGCCGCGGCCCCGACAGCAGCGCCTGCGCCTGCCCCGGCGGGCGCACCGGGCGGTCAGTGAGTCGCGCTGCTCGGCTGTGCTCCGCGCCCCGATCGTAGCGCTCGCTCTCGCGCTGCTCGCCGGCGCATCGTCGGTCGCGCAAGCACAGGCGCAGGCGCCGACGGAGGTGCCGGTGCCGCCGCTGCGTGCGCGGGTGACGGACCTTACCGGAACGCTGACGGCGGACGAGGAGCAAAGCCTCGATCAGCGTCTCGCAGCGCTCGAGGCGAGCAAGGGAAGCCAGCTCGCTGTGCTGATCGTCCCCACGACGATGCCCGAGACGATCGAGCAATTCGGCATCCGAGTGGGCGATCAGTGGAAGCTCGGCCGCAAGGGAGTCGATGACGGCGCCATTCTCATCGTCGCGAAGGACGATCGGCAGGTGCGCATCGAGGTGGGCTACGGGCTCGAGGGCGCGCTCAACGACGCCACCTGCGAGCGCATCATCAGCGAGACCATCATCCCGCAATTTCAGCAGGGCGATTTCTACGGCGGCATCAGCGCGGGACTCGCGCGCATGATTCAAGTGGTCAACGGGGAGCCGCTGCCGCCTGCTCCGCCGTATCGCGCGCCGCGCCACAATAGCCTGCGCTCGTTCGGGCCCATCCTGCTGCTCCTCGTGTTGATCTTGGGCGGCTTCACTCGCTCCACCTTGGGCAAGGTGCCGGGCGCCGCCGTCACGGGCGGGGTCATCGGGCTCGTGACGTGGCTGTTCGCAGGCGCGATTGCCGCGGCGGTCGGCGTGGCCGTCATCGGCTTTTTCTTCACGCTCCTGAGCGGTGGCATGATGGGCCCCTGGATGATGGGCGGCATGGGCGGGGGCTTTCGCGGCGGGTTCGGTGGATTCGGGGGCGGTTTCGGCGGCGGAGGATTCGGAGGCGGGTTCAGCGGGGGTGGGGGCGGCTTCGGCGGCGGCGGCGCCTCCGGGTCGTGGTAGCGATGTCGCTCTCGAGGCACGTCAAGCACCTGA
>JASHSR010000429.1 GCA_030038645.1 Gammaproteobacteria bacterium | reverse complement strand
GTGCAGGTAGAGCGCAGATCGACTTGCTGTTCGATGTGCGGGGAGGTTCGGTCTATCTGTTCGAGTTAATGTTTTGCGAGCGCCCCTTCGTGATGACCCGACCAGAAGCCGAAAAGCTCGAGCGCCGAAAAAAGGTGCTCGACGCCCATTTCAAGGCGCAACGTAGCATCATCGTCTGCCTCCTCGCGACAGCGGGTGTGGGGCACAACGAACACTCGAAAAGAGTCGTGGACTTGATCCTCGATGCCGAGGCGTTGTTCCGCAACGCCCATTAGAGGCGCTTGTGCCGCGAATCGGGGGATGGGGTGGACGATCGTAGCCCAGAATGGGCTTTCCCAGAGCCGCCATTCGACCTCGGGGGCGCTGGACGCCTAGACTTCAGCGGTGGACATCCAAAGAATGGCCCGGTCGCAACGATGAGCTCCTCCGGGTCATAAGAACGCGGAGTGACCCTTGTCGGGCATTTTTCGCGCTCGGACTGTCGCTCGAGCGGGCGCTCGGACCGATTCCGGCGCCACGACTTTCTGCTTGAGGCCGGCTGCTGCATGGCCACGCGGGCGGTTCCGCATACGGCGGTTCAGCGAGCACAAAGGCAAGGCCCGGATCGAATCGCCCGCCGTCGCTGCGGCGCTCGAATGGGCGAAGCGGGTACGCGCGGCGGTTGTGTGCGAGATCGTGGGGACGTGGACCGGTATTGAGGGGGAAACACGCATGATCCTGAGCCTGCGCAGAGCGGAGGCGGCGGATGCCGCCGCTGTCGGGGATATCTGTTATCGGGCCTTCAAAGCGATTGCGGACGCACACCGCTTTCCACCGGATTTCCCGAGCGCGGAGGTGGCAACCGCTCTGCTCGCCGAATTCTTGAGCCATGAGCGGTTCTTCGCCGCTGTCGCCGAGGTGGACGGGCGGATCGTCGGCAGCAACTTCCTCGACGAGCGTAGTAATGCGGTGAGCGGCGTCGGACCGATCACGGTGGACCCGGCGCTGCAGAACGACGGCGCCGGCCGCGCGCTCATGCAGGCGGTGATGCGGCGCTCGCAAGAGCGAGGTTTCCCCGCGATCCGGCTGGTGCAAGCGGGCTATCACAACCGCTCCCTCGCGCTCTATCTGAAACTCGGCTTTCAGGTGCGGGAGCCATTGGTGTGCTTGCAGGGACCCGCTGCCGGCAAGCCCACGGCCGGCTATCCGGTGCGGCAAGCTGTCGCGCAGGATCTGGAAGCCTGCAACCGGCTCTGCTTGCGCGTGCACGGACACGAGCGAGGCGGCGAGCTCGCCGACGCGATTGCCCAGGGAACGGCTCGCGTCGTGGAGCGCGCAGGGCGTGTGACAGGCTACGCCACGTCGATTGCCTTTTTTGGCCATGCAGTCGCCGAGACCAACGACGACGTGAAAGCGCTGATTGGCGCGGCTGAGTCCTTTCCGGGTCCCGGGTTTCTCGCTCCGACCCGCAACACGGAACTGGTGCGATGGTGCCTCGGCGAAGGCCTGCGCATCGCCCATACGATGACCCTGATGACAATCGGCCTCTACAACTCCCCCGCCGGTGCATGGCTGCCGTCGGTCACGTATTGAGGGGGGCGAGCCCGTGGAAGTGAGTTTGACTGCGGACCTGGCGAGCGCTCCGCGCCTCAAGGCGAACGTCATCGGGCCCTGGGGGCTCGCCGCCCTGGTGATCGGGGTCACCTCGCCCGCCATCGGCCTCTTCGCCACCTGGGGCCCGATCGAGGCGACGGCCGGGCCGGTCGCGCCTCTCGTCTTCCTCGCCGCACTCATCATCGCGCTTCCGACGGTTCTCTCCTATGCCAGTCTCAACCGGCACGCGCCCTCTGCCGGAGCGGTGGCCACCTGGCTCTGGACGACGGCGGGCCCAGCCACTGGCCTGATCGCCGGGCTCGTGATGCTGACCTATTTCATCATGATCGCGATCTCGGTCCCCCTCCTGTTCGCGCTGTTCTTTCTCGACCTCGTGAACTGGCTGCATCTCGCGGTCCCGGACATGGTCGCTCTCGTGGCGGGGCTCGTCCTCCATTCCATCCTGACCGGCTGGATCTGCGCTCGGGGGGCGGAGGTCTCCATCAGGACGACGATCCGCCTGATGTTGATCGAGACAACGGTGGTGCTCGCGCTATCCGCCACCATTCTGTGGGTCAAGGCCGGCGTGCCTGCAGGCATCAATCTCGGCCCCTTCGATCCGGCGCACATGACGCAGGGCGTGGCGGGATTCTGGAAGGCGATCATTCTCGGAATGCTGGCGTTCTCGGGCTTCGACGTCGTCGCCACTGCGGCCGAGGAGGCTCGGGCGCCGCGGGAGAACGTACCGCGGGTACTGGTCCTGGCCGTCATCGGCATCGCTGTGTTCTGGGCCGCCAACTCCTGGGCTTTCACCCTCTCCGCGCCGCCGGCCAAGATCGACGCATACAACGCGTCCGGTCTCACGGCGATCAGCCCTGTCGCTCACCTGTACTGGGGCCGGGGAAATCTCATCGTGATCGCGACGGCGTTCACGGGGCTCACTGCAATCTACATCGCCGGCGTCCAGGGCGCCTCCCGCATCATCTTCTCGCTGGCGCGCCACCGTCTACTGCCGGCGGCCTTCGCTCGGCTCGAGGGAGAAAAGCGCGTCCCGCGGACCGCGGTGATATTCGTCGTCTTGACCTGTGCCGGCCTCGGGCTGCTCAGCCTTGCGATCCTGCGCAACGGCCTCGACAGCTTCGTCTGGTGGGCGAACGCGCTGGTGTTCTTCGCCGCGCTCACGTTCGCCGCGGTCAACGTCGCAAACCTGCTCTATTTCCGGCGCACCCTGCCGGAGGAGTTCAACGTCGTTCGCAACCTGCTCGTACCGATCGCAGGCATCTTTCTCAATTTGTATCTGATCTATGCGGCGTTCTTCTCGGCATTATGGGCGGCCCCGTTTCGAACCGGAAGAAGCGTGGTCGTGATCTGCCTTGCGCTGCTGGCACTATTG
>JASHSR010000428.1 GCA_030038645.1 Gammaproteobacteria bacterium | reverse complement strand
ACGCGTAGGGATAGGGGTACGAGGCGCCCGCGTACGAGTACGAGCTGTAGGGGTACGGTTGCTCGGCGGCGAGCGCGACGGAAGCCGCCGCCAACGGCCGAGTGGCGGCTCGCACCGCCGCTCCGAGCACATGGCGACCAATGAGGAAGTGCCCGAGCAGCGCGATGAGAGGAACGGCCGCGGAGGCCGGCGCGACGGGCGCGCAGAGAAGCGCGGCCGCGGCCGCCGAGGCGAGGACCGTCTGCTTCAGCCTGGGCATGGAAGGCTCCTTCCGTTCGTTGCGCGAGACGCGTCCGGCGGACGGTACTCCCCTTTTTATCGAAACGCAACGGTACCGTTGCGTTCTAGGTCAGCGCTCGCCGGCCGCGGCGCGGCGCTATCTCCAGCATCCGGGTCGCGAGCTCCGCCCCGCGGGAGAGCGCCTTGAACTTCTCCCACACCACCGTCGGGTGCACTTCCGTTCGGTAGGCGGCCTGCGAGGAGAAGCCGCAATCCGCCCCGGCGATGACGTTCTCGCGGCCGACGAGCCTTGCGTAGCGCACGATCCGCTCGGCCACGAGCTCGGGGTGCTCGACGATGTTGTTGGCGTGGGCGATCACACCCGGGCAGATCACTTTGCCCGGCGGCAGCGCGACGCGCTCGAACAGGTGGTACTCGTGCTCGTGGCGGGGATTGGCCGCCTCGAAGCTGTACGAGCCGGCGTTGATTTGAAAGACGTACTCGATCACGTCCGCGAGATCCGCCTCGTGGATGCGGGGCCCCTCGTTGATGCCGTAGCAAGTGTGAAATCGCACCCGCTCCGGCGGGATGCCGCTCAGGGCGTGGTTGGTCGCTTCGACGTAGAGCTGCGCTTGCCGCCTCTTCTGGGAAGCGTCGAGCTCGGGATCGGCGAAGATCTCGGAGAGCGCGGGATCGTCCACCTGGACGAGGAGCCCCGCCGCGACGATCGCCCGGTACTCCTTGCCGAGCTCGGCGGCGAGCGCGTGGAAGTAGTCCTCCTCCGAGGGGTAGTACTCGTTGCCGCCAACGCCGGATGGCGCCGTCGCGGGGAGAAAGATTTTCCGATCGGGGACCCCGAGCGCGCCTGCGGCGGACTTGACGTTGTCGATGTCGATTTGCACCAGCCGCTCGCCGCGGTAGCGGATCGGTCCCGTGCACGCGACCGGGGTGATCGGCACGACCGCGGCACCGAGCATCGCCTGCTGGAAGTATTCCGCGTAGTACTCCGGGAAGGCCTCGATCTCCCGCTGAAACGCGCGGCGCCGGCGGGCCGGCCGCGCCTCGAAGCCCTCGAGGCGCTCCTGAACGTAGGTGAAGAAGCCGGGCTTGGAAAGCTCGCCGTCGGCGAGGAAGTCGATGCCGCACTCGACCTGCTTGCGGACGACGGCCGCGACGGAATCGCGGAGCAGCGCCTGGTATCCCGCCTCGTCATGGCGCTCGCCGCTCAATCGTCGCTTCATGGCGTCGAGCAGCGGGCGCGGCCGCGGCAAGCTTCCAATATGCGTCGTTTGAATCCGATCCGTGTTCTGCTGCAGTGCCATGGCGTCTCGTCAGCGCAGTCCGTAGACGAGAATGCGGCTCTTGTCGGCAGCGCCGGGCCACAACGACGTCTTCATGCCGGCGGCCACCGCGATGAGCTGGCGCCCGCCAGCCCGGTAGCTGACGATGCCGCCGCCGACCGCCTCTCCGGTGTCCGACCGCCAGAGGATGCGCCCCGTTCTCTCGTCGAGCGCGTAGATCGTGCCGCCCAAGTCCGCGGCAAACACGAGGCCGCCGGCCGTCGGCGTCACGCCCGCGACCATCGGATGCGGCGCCCGCAGCTTCCAGCGTACCGCGCCGCTCTCGGCGTCGAAGGCGGTGACCCAGCCTTTTGCCTGGCTCACCGGATCGAACATCTGCGAGAGTGGAATGGCGCTGCCGAACCACAACTGGCCCGCCTGCGGCACCGCGAGCTTGCGCACGAGCTGCACGCGCGCGCACCAGTCCACCGCGGCGACGAAGAGCGAGTTCGTCCGCGGGCTGTAGGCGGCGCCGTTCCACTCGACGCCGCCCATGATTCCGGGACAGAAGCGCACCGGGTGATCGCGCGAGAGCGGCTCGGTCACGTTCGTGCGGGTCGTCGTCGGCGTCTGCGAGAGAAGCGGGATCACCGCCACGCCGCCGCCCGAGGGGACCGGCATCGAGAGGCTCAACGCGGTGCGGTCGAGGATCGAAAGCAGCCCATCCTTGTTGGCCGAGGCGATGATCTCGCGGCCCGAGCGGGTCGTCACGAGCGTGGGCGCGCTGTCCACGTCCCAATCGTGGCTGTCCCGCTCGACCAACTGGTTGTACCCGAGCATGCGTCCCGTCGCGGCATCGATGGCAATGACCGAGTCGGTGTACAGGTCATCGCCCGTGCGATCGGGAGTGTCGAAGTCGGGAGCCGGATTGCCCGCTGGGACATAGAGAATGCCCTTCGCCCGATCGAGCGTGAAGGAGGTCCAGAACGCGCCCCCCGTGATCGGCAGGTCGGAATTCGTCCAGCTGTCGCGCGCGTGTCCGGGCGGCACCACATCGAGCCTCCAGAGCACGTGCCCGTCCCGGGCATCGAGCGCGTACACGTGCCCGGTGACGCCGGCGTTGTCGCCGCCCGCATTGCCGACGTAGACCCTTCCGTCCGCGGCGATCGGCGCCATCGGAATCGAGACGCCCGGCCCGCGCGCATCGATCGCGCGATCCCAGAGCTCGCGGCCGTCCGCGGCGTCGAGCGCGATCACGTGTGCGTCCGAGGTCCCTCGAAACAGCCGCCCATCGAGGTACGCGAAGCCGCGATTGACGTGGAGCTGGCTCGGCGTCGCGCTGTGCCGGTGATGAGTCCATCTCTGGCGGCAGTCGCCGGCATCGATCGCGTAGGAATCCTCGTCCGTCGTGAAATACATCGTGCCGTCGATGACGATCGGCCCGGTCTGGAAGGCACCCGCCTCCGGGAGCGTGTAGGCGCACACGAGCCTCAGTCTCGAGACGTTCGCGCGAATGATCTCGGCGAGCGGCGAGAAGCGATCGCCCGCGAGCGTCCGGTTGTAGGCCGGCCAATCGCCCGGAGCCACGGTAGCGCCCGAGGCCGAACCCGCGGCCGAGCCGACGCCCGTCACCGCACCCGCGCTGCGCGCGGGCGAGACGCCGCCCGTGACGACGGCGAACGCCATCGAGACCACCGCGATCACGCGGCGCTGCCGACAAGCTCTCTGTCGCATCATCTCGTCAGCTCCCGGGTGCAGGACCTCGCAGGCACCGACACCGCCTTTTCCGAGCGCGAAAAACTCTCAAGCAAGGCTCGCCGCCAATCCTAGCGAGGCACGACAGTTCGATACTACGCCGAAGCCGCGAGGGTGAGTGCCGCAACGCCTGCGCGCGGGCGCCGCGTTGGCAATCGGTGGGTACCGCTATATACTCACAAATATATCGCCTCAACAGAACCATCCCAAACAGGCTGAGCCCTCCCGAAGCGCACCCGCCCGCGGCCACGGCGGGCGCCGCGATGCCGACGCACGAATCCTCCATGCAAAGGGACGACGCACGATGAACAGACGATCATGCCCAGTGATTTCGGCGGGCTCGCTCGCATTGCTGCTGAGCGCGGGGGCGGTCTGCGCACAGACCCCCTCCGACAATACGAGTCCTTCGACCCTCGCGAGCGCCGCAGGGTCGACCACGCTCGATGAGGTCATCGTGACCGGCTCGCGCGAGTCGGGCGTCACGGCCGCGAACAGCGCCGCGCCCGTGCAGATCATCACGCCACAGGCCCTGCAGGCCGCATCCGGCGACTCCGACCTGATGACCGCGCTCGCCAAGCTCCTGCCGTCCTTTACGATGCAGGCGTTCGGCAACGACATGGCCGGCCAGACTCTGCAGGCGAAGCTGCGCGGCTTGAGCTGCAATGACGTGCTGGTGCTCGTGGACGGCAAACGGCGGCACACCACGGCGAACATCGAGCTCGACAGCGGCCCCTACCAGGGCTGTGCCGGCGTCGACCTCGACTTCATTCCGATCGACGCGATCGATCACATCGAGGTGCTGACGGACGGCGCCGCCGCACAGTATGGGAGCGATGCGATCGCGGGCGTCATCAACATCATCCTGAAGAAGAACTACACCGGCGGCAACGTTTCCGGCACATACGGCGGTTACATGGACGGCGGCGGTGACACCGCGGACGTGATGGCCAATGCAGGCTTCGCGCCCATCGACAACAGCTACTTCAACATCACGGGTGAGTATCATCACCACGGCTCGAGCAACCGCAGCGCCATCGACGAGCGCGTCATCAATCCCGCGAACCTCGACACCTACCCGGACTCGAACATGACGGAGGCGGCGGGGTATCCCTATCTCGGCGCGGAGGAAGGCGACGGCCAGTACGACCTGAAGATCTTCGAGCTCAATGCCGGATTCAATTTCGAGGACGGCACGCAGTTCTATACCTTCGCGACGTACGGCGACAAGGACGCTCAGTCCTTCCAGAAGTACCGGCTGCCGAGCAAGGTCGCCTATACCGATCCCACGACGGACGTCACGACCTATCCGTTTCCGTTTGGCTTCACGCCGCTCGAGGCGAGCGAGGAGACCGACTATTCCGCGACGGGGGGCCTGAAGGGCTTGATCGCCCAGTGGAACTGGGATTTGAGCACCACCTACGGTCGCGACCAGTTCGATGCCTACACGCTCAACTCGGCCAATGCCGACGTCTACGACAGCACCGGCACTCCGACGCCGCTCAATTACTACGACGGCTACATGCAAACGACGCAGTGGACCTCGAACCTCGACGTGAACCGCAACTTCGACGTAGGTCTCGCAGGCCCTCTCAACGTGGCCTATGGCCTCGAGTACCGCCGGGAGAGCTACGGCATCGGCGCCGGCATCCCGATCTCCTACATCGACGGCGGCGCCCAATCGTATCCCGGCTTTACGCCGACGGACGCCGGGACCCACTTTCGCCACGTCGACGCCGTCTACGTCGATCTTGCGACCAAGCCCATCGACGCGCTGCAGATCGACGCGGCCGGCCGCTACGAGCACTACAGCGACTTCGGCAGCGCCACGGTCGGTAAGCTCACGGCACGGTACGACTTCACCGAGCAGTTCGCCGTCCGGGGCACCGTGAGCAGCGGTTTCCGGGCCCCGACGCTCGCCGAAGAGTACTATTCTTCGACGAACGTGATCGTCAACCAAGCGTACGTTCAACTGCCGCCGGATTCAGCCGGCGGGAAACTGGTGGGCCTCGGCAGCGGATTGCAGCCCGAGCATTCGGTCAACTTCAGCGTCGGCATGGTTTGGCGGCCCACCCCGGCCATGGTGACGACCCTCGATCTGTACCACATCAACATCACGAACCGTATCGTCGACACGGGAGACTTGTACGGCACGCTGAATGGCGTCCTGCAGCCGGCCGGGCCTGCGATCAACGCC
>JASHSR010000427.1 GCA_030038645.1 Gammaproteobacteria bacterium | reverse complement strand
ATCTCATCGGCGAGCTGCCGCCGCGCGCGCGGCTGCTCGCGCATCCGGGCGTGCACCTGCACGAATACGGAAAGGAGCCGCGGCCCGGGCGCAAACTCGGGCACTGCACGCTGGTCGCGGCGACGGCCCGAGCGCGCGACACGCAGGCACGGCGTTTGCTCGCCGAGTTGGCCCCGGACATTCGCATCCCTTAAGATCGGTCCGGCGCCGCGCAGAGCAGGTCCGAAACCGTCGCGGGATCCGATCGGCCATGTATCTCGAGCTTTTCAAGCTGAAGGAGCTGCCGTTCCGGCTGAGTCCGGACCCGCAGTTCCTGTACTTGAGCAAGCAGCATGCGCGCGCCAAGGCATACATGGAGTCCACGATCTGGTTCACGGACGGATTCGTCGTGATCACCGGCGAGATCGGCTCCGGCAAGACGACGCTCATCGAGTCCTTCCTGCAGGAGATCCAAAAGGACGTGGTGGTCGCGCAGATCAATCAGACCCAGGTCTCGGCGGTGGACTTCCTGCAGGCGGTGCTCGTTCAATTCGGCTTCTCGCCCTTCAAGATGAAGAAGGCCGAGCTCATCGCGACCCTCAACAACTTCCTCGTCGAGCAGTACGCCGCCGACCGCAAGGTGCTGCTCATCGTCGATGAGGCGCAGAACCTCTCACTGAGAGTGCTCGAGGAGATCCGCCTGCTCTCGGGCGTCGAGACCACCAAGGAGAAGGTGCTGCGCATCATTCTCGCCGGACAGCCCGAGCTCAACGAGAAGCTCGACGCGCCCGAGCTGGTGCAGCTCGCGCAGCGGATTCGGCTGCGCTTTCACTTGGGAACGCTCACGCCGGCCGAGATGCGCGCTTACATCCAGCACCGCCTGGAGGTCGCCGGAGCCGGCGACCGGACGATCTTCGCCGAGGAGACCTTCCCGGAGATCTACCGCTACACGGGAGGGGTGCCGCGTCTCATCAATACGCTATGCGACACGGCGATGATGGCCGCCTACGGCGTCGACCGCGACCACGTCATCCCAGACGACATCACGGCGTCGGTGCAGGAGCTGCGGTGGGTCGAGTTCAAGGCGCGGGCGCAGCCCGCGAGCCGGATGCCCGCCGATCACTTTCCGGGAAGCCGCGCGCCCGTGACGCACGAGGCGACTCGAGAGATCGTCGGCCGCCTCATCATCGCGATGGAGGGACGGACGCTCTCGGACCTCCCGCTCAGAGTCGGGCGCATCATCCTCGGCCGGACGGCGGACAACGACTTGCAGATCGACAGCCGCTTCGTGAGCCGCCATCACTGCCAGATCATCACCACCGCGCATGGCTGCGTCATCGAGGACCTGAACAGCACCAACGGCATCCACGTTCAGGGCAAGCGCGTACGGCGCCATAATCTCAACGACGGAGACGTCGTGGTCATCGGCACGCACGAGCTGATGTACGTGGACGAGCGGCTTCCCGCCCGGCGCAACCATTTCACGGAGACGGTGCCGGGCACACAGCCCGCCACGGAGACCGGCGAGTAGGGAGGCTACTCGCGCTCCTCGGGCTCCGAGAGCGCATCCGGCCGCGCGTACCGCGTCCGCATCCGCCGGTACTCCCGGCGCCGCAGCCACACGACGACGCCCGCGAGCAGCAAGACGATTCCGGCCAGTCCGAGCGCGACGCTCGCCCGCGGCCACATCTCGCGATAGCTCGCGACGAGCGCGGCGAGGCCTAAGACCATGTAGAGCCAGGGAAGGGATTCGTAGAGGGGTCGCGCCAGTCGCCGCTGTGGGGATCTCATCCGCTCGAGCCCGAGCTTCCTGCCGTGCCTCCCACCGTGAGCCCGTCCACGCGCAGCGTCGGCTGCCCGACCCCGACCGGCACGTTCTGCCCTTCCTTGCCGCAGGTGCCGACGCCGTCGTCGAGCTTCAAGTCGTTGCCGACCATGCTGACCCTCGTCAGCACGTCCGGCCCGTTGCCGATGAGGGTCGCTCCCTTGAGCGGCGCGCCGATGCGGCCGTTCTCGATCGCATAGGCCTCGCTCGCCGAGAACACGAATTTCCCGGAAGTGATGTCCACCTGGCCGCCGCCGAAGTTCACCGCGTAGATGCCACGGTCGACCGAGCGGATGATCTCCTCGGGCGCATGGGGACCGGGCCGCATGTAAGTGTTGGTCATGCGCGGCAGCGTCACGTGGGCGAACGACTCTCGCCGTCCGTTGCCCGTCGAGCGCGTTCCCATCAGGCGCGCGTTGAGCTTGTCCTGCATGTAGCCGCGCAGGATGCCGTCCTCGATCAGGGTCGTGCACTCGGTGGGCGTACCCTCGTCGTCGATGTTGAGCGAGCCGCGGCGGCGCGACAGTGTTCCGTCGTCGACCACCGTGCATGCCGGAGTCGCGACGCGCTCGCCGATGCGGTTGGCGAACGCCGAGGTGCCCTTGCGGTTGAAGTCGCCCTCGAGCCCGTGGCCGATCGCCTCGTGCAGAAGCACGCCGGGCCAGCCGGGGCCGAGGACCACCGTCATCGGCCCGGCGGGCGCGGCGACGGCCTCGAGGTTCACGAGCGCCTGGCGCACCGCCTCGCGCCCGAGCGCGAGCGGCCGGTCGCCGGCGACGAGCTCCGCGAGCGTGATCCGTCCGCCGCACCCGGCATATCCCTGCTCACGCCGCCCGCCCTGCTCCACGATGACGGATACGTTGAAGCGCACGAGCGGCCGCACGTCGGCCGAGAGCTCCCCCTCGCTGTTCGCGATCAGCACGATCTCCTGCACGGCCGTCACGCTCGCCATGACCTGCACGACGCGGGGGTCGATCGCGCGCGTCTCGCGATCGACACGCTCGAGCCAGGCCACCTTATCGGCATCCGTGAGCGAGGCGACCGGATCGACTGGGAGGTAGAGCTGGTGTCCGGTCCGCGGCTGCCACGCCTGGATGGAGCGGTCCGCGCCGCGGGTGGCGATGGCGCGCGCCGCGCGCGAGGCCTCCTCGAGCGCCGGCAGGATGATCTCGTCGGAATAGGCGAAGCCCGTCTTCTCCCCCGCGAGGGCGCGCACGCCCACGCCCTGCTCGATGGCAGCGCTGCCCTCCTTCACGATGCCGTCCTCGAGCGCCCAGGACTCCTCGTGTGCGAGCTGGAAGTACAGATCGGCGGAGTCCACCGAGTGCGTGAGCACCTGGCCCACGATGCGGTCGAGCCGCGTATCGTCGAGCCCGCTCGGGCGCAGAATCAGCTCGCGCGCAATCGTGAGTGGGTCGTTTCCTGCCTGCTCCATCGCTTCATCCCTCGAGGCCCCTCTTGGAGCACATTACATCACGCGGTGCCTCAGGGCGGGAAAGACTGCGCGAGCCTCGGCTTGGCGGTCGAGGTCTATGTCACAGACGACGATCCCGCGGCCGCGCGGCTTGCGCCGCAGCACGCGGCCCCAGTAGTCCACGATCAGAGTGTCGCCGTAGGTCTCACGGCCGTTCGGGTGGATGCCGGATTGGGCCGAGGCGACGACGTAGCAAAGGTTCTCGATGGCGCGTGCTCGGAGCAGCGTCTCCCAGTGCGCCCGGCCGGTCGGCGCCGTGAAAGCCGAGGGAACGCTGAGCAGCTGGGCACCCGCGGCGCTCAGGCGCCTGAAGAGCTCCGGGAAGCGCATGTCGTAGCAGACCGCGAGTCCGAGCTTACCTACAGGCGTTTCGACGACGATCGGCGCATAGCCCGGCGCGATGTCGGCAGATTCCCGGTAGTGCTCCTTCCGGCCGGGGATGTCGACGTCGAAGAGATGGATCTTGTCGTAGCGGGCGGCCACCCGGCCGCCGTCGTCGAGGACCAGCGAGGCGGCCGCGACGCGCCCCTCGCCCGGGACCTTGAGCGGGATGGTGCCGCCGACGACCCAGAGACGCAGGCTCCTCGCCGCGCCGGCGAGGAAATCCTGGATGGGCCCGGAGCCCTCGACCTCGCCGACCTTGCGCTTGTCCACGTCCGCGAGCCCGACGAAGGCAAAATTCTCCGGCAGCACGGCGAGCCGGGCACCCGCATCGGCGGCGGCCGCGAGCAAAGTCCTCGCGGTCGCGAGATTGGCCGGCACATCCGGCCCCGAGGTCATCTGCAACGCGGCGATCTTCATGGCTCCATCTCATCGGGCGCGGTCGCGCCGCTCAGTCGGCTGGATCGGCACGACGCGCCCCGCTAGATCAACACGACATCGTACTGGTCGGGGCCGTAGAGCGCCTCGACCTGCAGGCGAATCGGCCGGCCGATCTGGGCCGTGAGCTCCCCGAGCGCGGCGGATTCCTCGGAGAGCAGGAGGTCCACGACGTCTTGATGGGCGAGGATCAGCAGCTCGCGGCTCGCGAACTGGCGGCTCTGCCGCACGATGTCGCGAAAGATGTCCTGGCACATCGTCTCCGGCGTCTTGATGAATCCACGTCCCTCGCAGCTCGGGCACGGCGCGCAGAGCAGGTGCTGCAAGCTCTCGCGCGTCCGCTTGCGCGTCATCTCGACCAGGCCGAGCGGCGAGAGGCTCACGATGCGCGTCTGGGCGCGGTCGGCGGCGAGCGCGCGCTCGAGCGCGGCGAGCACCTGGCGGCGGTGCGACTCGTCGGTCATGTCGATGAAGTCGATGATGATGATGCCCCCGAGATTCCTCAGGCGCAGCTGCCGCGCGATCGCGACCGCTGCCTCGAGATTGGTCCGGAAGATGGTCTCCTCGAGATTGCGGTGGCCCACGTACGCGCCGGTATTCACGTCGATGGTCGTCATGGCCTCCGTCTGATCGATGACCAGGTGCCCTCCGGACTTGAGCGGCACCTTACGGTCGAGCGCGCGCGTCACCTCCTCCTCGATGCCGTGCAGATCGAAGATCGGGCGCGAGCCCGAGTACAGCTCGATCCGCGCGGCGCCGCCAGGCAGAAACTCGGCCGCGAAGGATGTCATGCGGACATGCTCGCGCGGGCAGTCGACTAGCACGCGGCTCACACCGCGCGCGAGCTCGTCGCGCAGCACGCGCAGCGCGAGCGGCAAGTCCTCGTGCACGATCGTGCCCGGCGCAGCCTGCGCCGCGGCCGAGCGCACGTGGTGCCAGAGCTTGGCGAGGTAGTCCATGTCCTCGCGCAGGCCGTCGGGCGAGGCGCCTTGCGCCGCCGTCCTCACGATGTATCCGCCTGCGAAGCCGTTCGCCGAGCCTGCCGGCGGCACGGAGCCCGCTGAGTCCCCCGGCGCCGCCGGGCCCGCCGAGTCCAGCCCGGTGAGGCTCGCGACGGCCGCCTTGAGCCGCTGCCGCTCGCTCTCCTCCTCGATGCGCGCCGATACGCCGATGCCCTCGCCGCGCGGCAGGTAGACGAGATAGCGCGAGGGCAGCGCGACGAAGGTCGTGAGCCGCGCCCCCTTGGTGCCGATCGGATCCTTCACGACTTGCACCAGAATCTCGTCCCCCTCGCTCACCAGGCGCCGGATGTCGTCCACGGCGGGCAGCGCGACGATCGTATCCTCGGGACGGGCGAGCGCGATGTCCGCGACATGGAGAAACGCCGTGCGCTCGAGGCCGATGTCGACGAACGCGGCCTGCATGCCGGGCAGCACCCGCGAGACGCAGCCCTTGTAGAGGTTGCCGACGAGCCCGCGGCGGCTCGCGCGCTCGACGTGCAGCTCTTGCAGAGAGCCGCTCTCGAGGAGCGCGGCGCGGGTCTCGCGCGGGCCCACGTTCACGAAGATCTCGGCGCTTGCGCTCGTGCCGTTGTTGCTCACGCTCGACGACCCCCGGCGACCCAGCACGGCACGCCCGCCGCCTGCAGGAGGCGCGCCGTCTCGAAGAGCGGCAGCCCCATCACGCCCGAGAAGCTCCCCTCGAGCGACTCCACGAACACGGCGCCGAGCCCCTGGATCGCATACGCTCCCGCCTTGTCGCGCGGCTCCCCCGTGTCCCAGTACGCGGCGCGCTCCTCCTCGCTCGTCGCGCGCAGACGCACCGTGCTCTCGCTGAGCGCGCTCGTCAAACCGTCATCCGTGACGAGCGCGACGGCGGTGAGCACCTGGTGCGCGCGGCCGCCGAGCGCCGCCAGCATCTCGAGCGCGTGCGCGCGGTCGCGCGGCTTGCCGTATATCGCCTCGCCCAGCACCACGGCGGTGTCCGCCGAGAGGATGGGCCGCTGAGGCTGGCGGGCGCGGACCCGAAGCGCCTTCTCGCGCGCGACGCGCAGCACGTAGTCTCGCGGCGACTCGTCCGGGCGGCGCTCCTCGTCGATGTCCGCCGGGACGACCTCGTGCGCGACGCCGATTTGCGCGAGCAGCTCGTGCCGGCGCGGAGAGGCCGAGGCAAGGCACAGAACGGGTCGAGCGGAGGCGGAGGGGCGCATCACTCGCGATGATACGGGTGGCCGCCGAGCACGGCGTGGGCGCGATACAGCTGCTCCGCGACGACCACGCGCGCGAGAGCGTGCGGTAGCGTGAGGCGCGACAGCGACCAGCGGAAGTCGCTGCGCCCGAGCACTCCGGAATCGAGCCCGTCGGGACCGCCGAGCAGGAACGCGACATCCCGTCCTTCGCGCAGGCGCGTGGCGAGCCAGCCGGCGAGCTCGCGCGTCGAGAGCTCCTCTCCGCGCTCGTCGAGCGCCACGACGAACTCACCCTTGCGCAGCGCCGCGAGCAGTCGCTCGCGCTCGACCTCCATCGCCTTGGACACCGCTCGCCCCGCGCCGCGGGGCCCTGTCGCCACTTCGCACAGCTCCATCTTGAGCGTCCCGGAGAGTCGCCGCGCATACTCGGCGAATGCCTCCGCGACCCAGCCCGGCATGTGCGTGCCCACGGCGATCACCCGCAGCCGCATC
>JASHSR010000426.1 GCA_030038645.1 Gammaproteobacteria bacterium | reverse complement strand
AGATCGTCGCGGCCGCGCTCGACACGGTGCGGGTGCTGTTCGGCCTCGGGCCCGAGGTGCGCGACGAGCTCGTCGCCGCGTACTTCCACGATTGGCAGCAGGATCCGTTCGCGCGAGGCGCGTACAGCTACCTCACCGTCGGAGGCCGCGGCGCCCCCGAGGCGATCGCGCGTCCCCTGCGCGATGCGCTGTTCTTCGCCGGAGAGGCCGCGAGCGCAGGCGACTCGGGCACGGTCGAGGCGGCGCTGCAGAGCGGGCGGCGAGCCGCAGAGGAGATCCTGCGACGTCTGCGATGAGGGCGCGGCGGCCGCAATGCGAAGCAGTTCGCAGTTTGGGCTCACTGCCCAGATCTGTGAGCCAGCGCGCAGGTCCGAATCTCGCGGCGCTGCAGGATAGCGGCACTCCGGCAACCGAGGCCGAATCGAGAACGCACCCTTCGATGATCTTGAGACGGGTGGTGGAAAAACCGAAAGACTGGCCGCCGCGGCGCATATACCGCCCGCCAGGCCTGTCCTGGGCGGCGATCGGCTTGCGCCCGGAGTGGCGAACCGCGTTTTTACGACGAGCCCTTCCGGATGAGCGGCGCACGCCGCGCGTCCTGCCGCCGAAGGCGCGAAGGCTGGGTCCGTCGACGGAGCCGAAACTATGGAAGCTGCCTCTCGCTCTGAATTCGAGCCTCTGACTCCCGATCCCGTCCCGAGCGAGCCCTACTCCGCACGCACCCCGCCGAGACCGCAAGCCCGGGAAGCCGCTGAGATCCCGCACGATGCGCCGGCAATCGCCCCGGAGGCGCCGGCGGTTCTCGCCCCGGTCATGGACCGCGATTTCATCGCGCGGAATCAGATCATCGAGCGCTACCTCGCGGGAAAGCTGCCCGTCAAAGGCGCGACAGAGTTCGAGCGCTTCTGCAAGGAGCACCCCGACCTCCTCGATGAGATCGGCCTGCCGGACCGCGTGAACGCCGGCTTGAGGCTCCTCGAGGCGAGCGGCAAGCCCGAGCCGTGGCAGGAGCAGCCGAAGAGGCTCTGGCAGAATCCGCTTCTGCCGATCGGGCTCGGCCTCGCGGCGCTCATCCTGCTCGTCACGACCGTCACCCTCGCGCGCAGCCGCTCGCAGGAGAGCCGGACGATCGCCGCGCTCGACACGCAGATCGCCGAGCAGCCGCTCGAGCCCGCGGCGTCCACCCGCACGATTCGCGTGCTGCCGAGCCGCGAGGGTGCCTCGTCCACGCCGGCCGTCATCGTCGGCGGCGCCGACGCGCAGCTCGTCGACCTGCTGCTCGACCTGTCCCGCTCGCCGTACCGGGAATACCGCGTCACGATCGATCGGATCGATCAGGGCCGCGTCGAGATCATCAACGACCTCGCGAAGGACTCGAACGGCCACCTGCACATTGCGCTCAACAGCTCGGCGCTCGGGCCCGGAAACTATCAATTCACCATCGAGGGGCTCACCTGGCGCGGCGATCCCGTGCCGGACTCGTGGGTCACGATCGGGATTCAGCACTGAGGCCGGCAACCGCGGCGCCAAGCAGAGACGGGCGGGGCCGCGTGTGCGGCCACGGACGCCAGCCTCGGCAGGGACGCCGGGCGCGGCAGGGACGCGGTGCTCGGCAGGGATGCCGGGCTCGGCTCGAGCCGCGCCGCCTCACCCGGCGCGCAACGTATCGAGCGGAGGCTGCGCGACGGCGGACCGCGTCGCGAGCCAGCCGCTGACCGCGACCAGCGCGGCGCCCCCCGCCATCCCCACCAGGAACACGGCCGGATCGTACGTGTAAGGCACCTGCAGCACCCGCGAGGCGACGAACGCTCCGGCGAGCGATGCGCCCCCCGCGGCGAGGAGCCCCGCGAGCAGCCCGACGGTCGTGAACTCGGCGAGCACGCCCTGCAGCACCGTGGCGGCGCTCGCTCCGAGGGTTCGGAGCATCGCGCTCTCGTACCGGCGCTCGTCGCGGCTCGCCTGCACGGCGGCGAGCAGCACCGTGAGCCCCGCGAAGAGCGTGAACGCGAAGACGCTCTGGACCGCGAGGATCGCCTTGCCCATGAGCGAGCGGACCTCATCGAGCAGGTCGTCCACGTTGAAGATCGACACGCTCGGGAAGCGCTGCGCGAGCTGCGCGAGCACGTGGCCCTGCGCCGGATGGAAGTACGCGCTCGTGAGGAACGTACCCGCCGCCGCGTCGAGCATTCCCGGAGCGAACACGATGAAGAAGTTCGGCTGAAAGCTGTCCCATTTGACCTCGCGCAGGCTCGCGACGGTCGCCGTGAACGGCTCGCCCCCGATCTCGAAGGTCAGCCGATCCCCGATCCGCACTCCGAGGGCCCGCTGGAAGTCCGTCGCGAGAGACACGAGCGGCTTCCCATAGTCCTGGGGTGTCCACCAGCGCCCGGCGACGACGCGGTTGCTGGTTCCGAGCTCCGCCGACCACGTGAGGTTCTGCTCGCGCTCCGCGAATCCCTCGCCCCGCCCCCGGCGGAATCGCAGGCTCTCGACCGGGCGGCCGTCGATCTCGGTGAGGCGCCCGCGCAGCATCGGCAGGACTCGCGAGAGCCTCGCGCCGCGGGACTCGAGGAACTCGACGAACGCGTCGCGGTCGCCCGGCGGAATGTTGATGAAGAAGTAGTTGGGCGTATCGGCGGGCAGAGTGTGGCGCCAGTCCGCTTCCAGATCCCGCCGCACGAGGCCGAGCAGCAGCAGCACCATGATGCCGGTGCCGAAGGCGACGATCTGGACGAGACTGTCCGCGCGGCGCCGGCTCAAGTTCGCGATCCCGTACCGCCAGGCGACGCCGACGCTCCCGCGGAGCCGTCCGGCTGCCAGCACGAGGAGCAGGCCCGCGGCAACGAGCACCGCCGCGAATACGCCGAGGCCCACGAGAAAGTCGCGGAACAGCCTCGCGTCCCGCACCGCCCAGTAGATGAGCACGATCACGGCGGCCGCCGCCGGGCCGAAGGCGAGCAGCACGAGCGGGGGTGGAGGGCCCACGTCGCGCCGCAGGACCCGAATGGGCGGCACGCGGGCGAGCTGCAGCAGCGGCGGCAGCGCGAATCCCGCGAGCACCGCGACCGCCGCGAGGAAGCCCATGCCGAGCGGCGCGAGACCGGCGCGCGGCAGATCGGTGTTGATCAGCCCGCGCAGCACGTAGAGCAGCCATTCCTGCGCCGCGAAGCCGACCGCCGAGCCGGCGAGCGCCGCGGCGACGGCGACCAGCAGCAGCTGAATGAGGCTGACGCTCAGCGTGAGCGCCCGCGTCGCGCCGAGCGTCTTGAGCAGCGCGACGGCGTCGAGGTGGCGGCGGACGTACTGCCGCGCGGACATCGCGACGGCGATCGAGCAGAGGAGCACGCTCACGAGGCTCGCGAGCTCGAGGAATCGACCCGCGCGGTCCACGGCGCTCTTGATCTGCGGGCTCGCCTCGGCGACGTCCTGCAGACGCTCGTCGGGCTGCTTGTGCGCGGCGAGCCACCGCCCGAAGGCCTCGATGCGCGCGCGGTCGGCGGCGAACAGCGCGGCGTAGCTCACTCGGCTTCCCGGCTGGATGAGCCGGGTCGCGGGCAGGTCCTCAGTGTTGAGGATGATGCTCGGCGCGAGCTCGGCGAAGCTGCCGCCCTGATCGGGCCGCGAGATGAGCACGCGCGTCACTCGAAACGTCGTCGCGCCGATCGAGAGCGTGGAGCCGACCTGGCCGCCGAGCGTCGCGAGCAGCTTCGAGCTCGGCCATGCCTCGCCGCGCCCCGGAATGGCGTCAGTCGGCGAGCCGGCCGCGAACGGCTCGCGAGCCACCTTGAGCGTGCCTCGCAGCGGGTAGCCCGGGGAGACCGCCTCGAGGTCGGAGAGCTCGCTCGCGTCCCCGAGGAACGCGACGCTCAGCATCGAGACCGTGCGCGCGGACCGCACGCCGCGACGGGCCGCTTCCTGAGAGTACGCGGGCGCGATGGGCCGAGTGGACGCGAGTCGCAGGTCGGCCGCGAGCACCTGCGTCGCCTGCTCGTCCACCGCGGCGCCGACGCGGTCCACCAGGAATCCCACGCCGGTCAGTGCCGCGACGGCGGTCGTGAGCGCGAGAAGCAGCACACCGAGCGCGCCGGAGCGCCATTCCCGCGCGAAGCTGCGCAGAGCGAGCGCCAGCGCGCGCCTCATGTCACCACCCGTCCCGCGTCCATGTGCAGGATGCGCCCGCAGCGCGAGGCGAGGGCGCGCTCGTGCGTGACGAGCACGAGCGTCGTCTGTAATTGCTCGTTGAGCCCGAACAGCAGCTCCGCCACCTGCCCGCCGGTCACGGAGTCGAGGTTGCCGGTCGGCTCGTCGGCGAACAGCACGGCCGGCCGAGTGACGAACGCGCGCGCGAGGGCGACGCGCTGCTGCTCGCCGCCCGAGAGCTGGCGCGGATAGTGGCCGGTGCGCGTGCGCAGGCCGACGCGCTCCAGCGCGTCGAGGGCCGTGCGGCGCGCGTCGGAGCGCCCGGCGAGCTCGAGCGGCAGTCTCACGTTCTCGAGCGCGGTGAGCGCGGGGATGAGATGAAAGGCCTGAAACACGAAGCCCACGCGCTGCGCGCGCAGCCGCGCGCGTCCGTCCTCGTCGAGGAGAGTCAGGTCCTCTCCGGCGAGCCAGGCCTTCCCGGAGGTCGGGGTATCGAGCCCGGCGAGCAAGGCGAGCAGAGTCGACTTGCCCGCGCCCGACGGACCGACGACGGCGACCGACTCTCCCGCGAGGATCTCCATCGACACGTCGTCCACGATGGTCAGCTTCCCCTCGGGGCTGCTAACCTGCTTGCAGAGGTTCGATGCCTTGAGAACGTTCTCGCGAATCGCGGGCGCCTGGGCGCTCGCAATGGGTTTGCTGCTCATCGGGCTCCAGGGCGCTGCCGCCGCGCCGACTCGCACCATCCTGGTGTTCGGCGACAGCCTGAGCGCCGCTTACGGCCTGCGGGCCGATCAGGGCTGGGTCGCCTTGCTGCAGAGACGGTTGCAGGCTCAAGGGTACGGATACGGCATCGTGAATGCCAGCATCAGCGGGGAGACGACGAGCGGCGGGCTGCAGCGCTTGCCGCGCGCGCTCCGCCTGCACCGGCCGGCCATCGTCATCCTCGAGCTCGGCGCGAACGACGGCCTGCGCGGGCTGCCGGTCGGCTCCATCCGGGATCGTCTCACCCGGATGATTGGGCTCGCCGAGCAGGCGGGCGCCAAGGTGCTGCTCCTCGGCATCCGGCTGCCCCCCAACTACGGCCCGCGATACGGCGATCCGTTCGCGGCGATGTACGGGCAGCTCGCGAGTGAGCTCCATCTGCCTCTCGTCCCCTTCCTCCTGCAAGGGGTCGCGCTGAGCTCCGAGCTGATGCAGGCGGACGGCCTGCACCCGAACGCGCAGGGCGAGCCGCTCGTGCTCGACACCGTGTGGCCCTACCTGGCTCCCCTGTTACGGAGGAGCCCGTCGCAACAGCGGGGGGCGCTGCAGCAGGGGGGACCGTCGCAGCAGCCGGGGCCCCCGCAGCAGCCCGGCCCGCCGCAGAAGCCCTCGCGCTGAAGGGGCGGCTCGCACCATGCAAAAGATCTGGCTCAAATCCTACCCCGCCGGCGTGCCGGCCGAGATCGACCCGAATGCCCTGCGCTCCGTGAAGGAGCTCGCCGAGCGCGCCTTTGAGCAATTCGCTCCCCGCGCGGCCTTCACCCAGATGGGCCGCACCGTGACCTTCGGCGAGCTCGGCGAGCTTTCCGGCGCATTCGCCGCCTGGCTGCAGAAGCGGTCGGGCCTCGCCCGCGGCGACCGCATCGCGATCATGCTGCCCAACGTCCTGCAGTATCCGATCGCCCTGCTCGGCGCGCTGCGCGCCGGACTCGCGGTCGTCAACACCAATCCGCTCTACACGGCCCGCGAGCTCGAGCATCAGCTCAATGACGCCGGAGCCGCGGCGATCCTCGTCCTCGAGAATTTCGCGCACGTCGTGCAGGACGTGCTGCCGCGGACGCAGGTCAAACGGGTGCTGGTCACCGCGGTCGGGGACTCGCAGCGCTTTCCAAAGTCGTGGGCCGTCAATTACGTCGTGCGCCACAAGCGCAAGCAAGTTCCGCCGTGGCGCATCGCGGGCGCGCTCGATTTCCGCGCCGCCGTGCGGGAGGGACGCCGGCTCGAGCTCGATCCCGTGGAGCTCGGCCACGACGACGTGGCGTTCCTGCAGTACACGGGCGGCACGACCGGCGTCGCGAAGGGCGCGGTGCTCACCCACGGCAACATCTGCGCCAACGTCCTACAGTCGGAGGCGTGGATCGGCCCGTTCCTCGAGGGGGGCGTGCCCGGCGCCGACGGGCCCAGCGCGGTCGGCCGCGGCGCTGGCGCTCGCGACCGCGGCGCCGGCGTGGCCTTCACGCCGATTCCGCTCTATCACATCTTCGCCCTCACGGCGAACTGCATGGTGCTTCTGCGACTCGGCTGGCACAACGTGCTGATCACGAACCCTCGGGACCTGCCGGGGTTCGTCGCGGAGCTCGGGAAGTACCCGTTTGCGTGCCTCACCGGAGTCAACACGCTGTTCAACGCGCTGCTCAACACGCGCGGGTTCGACCGCCTCGACTTCAGTCATCTGAGAATCACGCTGGGCGGCGGCATGGCCGTGCAGGCCGCGGTGGCCGAGCGCTGGCGCAAGGTGACCGGCACTCCCATCTGCCAGGGCTGGGGCCTCACCGAGACCTCTCCCGGCGCGTGCATCAATCCGCCGCTCGAGGAGTTCAACGGCTCGGTCGGCCTGCCGATCCCCTCGACGGAGGTCGGCATCAAGGACGACGAAGGGGGCGACCTCCCGATCGGCAGGACCGGCGAGATCTGCGTACGCGGGCCGCAAGTCATGCGCGGCTACTGGAATCGGCCCGACGAGACCGCGAAGGTGATGCTGCCCGGCGGGTGGCTGCGCACGGGAGACGTGGGCCGCATGGACGAGCGGGGCTACGTCTACCTGCAGGACCGCAAGAAGGACATGATCCTCGTCTCCGGCTTCAACGTGTACCCGAACGAGGTGGAGGAGGTCGCGGCGGCACATCCCGGCATTCTCGAGGTCGCCGCCGTCGCGCAGCCGGATGCGCACTCGGGCGAGGTGGTGGTGCTGTTCGCGGTGAGGAAGGATCCCAAGCTCACGGAGCGCGAGGTCATCGACTTCTGCCGCAAGTCGCTCACCGGCTACAAGGTGCCGAGGCACGTGTACTTCAGGACCGAGCTGCCGAAGACGAACGTGGGAAAGATTCTAAGAAGAGCGTTGAGGGACGAGGCGGCGGCGACCTAGGAGCCGCCCTTGCGGGGCGCCACGCGGCGCCGTCCCGGCGGATCCTCGGTGCGGCAGAGGGCGAACACGGTCGCGCCGAGCGACAGCTCCTCCGGCTGCCCGTTGCCGGCCGGCTCGCGTCCGCGCTCGGCGCGGTGTGTCTCGAGAAAGGACTCGATCTGCTCGAGCAGGGCGTCCGCGCGACGTCCGATCTGGGCTCGAAACAGCGGCAGGCTCCTGGCATCGGCCTTGAGGACGAGCGAGCGGACAGGCAGCTGCTCGTGCGCGGGAGCGGCGAGGTTGCTCTCGAGAGTGGCCATCAGGTCGCCCGCGACCTCGCCGGCGGCATGGAGCGAGTCGGCGCTCGCGCCGCCGGCGCCGAGCGAGCGGCGCAGCGCCCGGACCTTGCTCGAGCCGGTGCGCTTCGCCGCGCCGATGCGCTCCAGCTCGGCGAGGATCGTCTGGTGGTAGACGCCGCCGCTGTAGCGCTGCGCGAGCTGCTGAAAGCTCCCATGCGCTCCCAGAATGGGCAGCACCGCCGGGCCGCCGGATCGCGTTTGGAAATCGACGTCGTCGTACCAGCCGTTGAGCACGCGCGCGGCGCGGTGGAGCTGGGTGCCGCTGCGGGGCTGGAAGTCATCGCCCTGCGGGGCCGAGAGGATGGCCGCGAGAGCGGTCCGGTTGATCCCCGTGATGACGGCGAGCCTCGAGTGGGTGGCGCGTCCGCCTTGGTGCTCGAGGTACTCGAGGCCGGCGCGCGCGTAGACGCTGTCCACGATCGACTTGAACTCACCCGCGCTGATCCCGAAGCGAACGAGGATCCGCACGAGCGGGTAGAGCACCCGCCTGCAAAGAAAAACCAACCCTGCGCGAAAATCGGACTGCATAGCGAAAGACTTTACCAGCTCGGAAGTCCGCCGATCCGCGCCAGCCCTCCTTCGGCAGCGGCGGCCATTGCAAGTCGGCCGTGGCTGTGCGATTTTTCCACCAAAGCGAAGTATAGCACCGCCGGCAGGCGACTTGTCGCGGTGCGGTACGAGAGGCGCAAAGAACACCAAGGCGAGGCCTCGGGGAGCGCTCGATGGAGAACGTGAACGGACCCACGCTGCGGGAATCGCAGAGAATCGCTTTCGAGCTGCTGCGCCCCGTCGTCCACCTGCTCAGAGCCTCTGGAATCACCGCGGGCGCGGTGCGCTCGGCGAGCGACCGAGCGTGCCGCCGGCACGACCCCACCCCCTCCCGTGGCATTTGGCTCGATCGCGCCTGCTTCGTGCAGCTCGCGCACGTCCTCACGGTGTGGGCGCGCGATCCCGAGTTCATCGACGAGAAGGGATCGCCGATGCGATTGCGGCTGGCAGGCGGCGCCCGCCCGGGCGGGGGGCGCCCGGGCGCGGCCTCCTTTCCGTACCTGCTGAAGAAGGCGCAGGTCTCGATCGGAGCGGACAGGGCCCTCGAATGGCTCCGGGCTCTCGGCTCGGTCCGGCGGTGCGATCGCGGGCAGCGCGTGCGCCTGGTCTCGAGCGTGCTGCTCGGCGTCATGGGCGACCGCTTCCTCGCCCTGCCGATGCTCGATGCGGTCCGGCGGTTCGCCGAGACCGTCGAGCACAATCTCTGCGAGCGCCCGGCTCCCTCCGAGCGCCGGATGCACCAGTGGGTCGGCTACGCGTCGCTCGACGCCCGCCAGCTCGGGGAAGTCCAGCGCTTCGTGCGCTCGAGCGGCCAAGTGTTCCTCGATGCCGTGGACGAGAAGCTCCTCGCGTGCTCGCGCGGGAACGGAGGGGACCGGCGGCTCTTCGGCGTCGGGCTCTACGTGTTCGGGGGCCGCACGGCAAAGCGCGCGCGTCGCCAGCCGCGACGGCGTTGCGCGAGCGCGTAAGGCTCCCCGATCCGGGGCGGCGCGAGCGCCCAGGAGCGCGCGCTCACGTCCTCTCGGCCGGGTCGAAGAGCCTGCGGTGCTCGAGGATCGCGTACCGGTCGGTCATGCCGGCGATGTAATCGGCGACGGCGCGCGCACGGCCTGCAGTGCCGTGCTCCCGCTCGGCTTGGCGCGCCACGTCGCGATGCCCCTCCGGCATGAGATCCACATCGTCGAGGAAGGCCGTGAACAGCTGCTCGAGGACCCGATGCGCCTTGGCGGTCATCCGCAACACCTTGTGGTGCCGGTAGACTCGCTCGCGCAGGAACGCCTTGAGCTCGAGGTGCTCCTCGAGCACGGCGTCGCTGAAGCCGGCGAGCGGCCTGGGCCGCCTGCGCACGTCGTCGCTCGACGACGGCTTCGCCTCTTCCAGGCGCTTGCCGGTGGTGCGAACCAGATCGACCACCACCCAGTTGATCATGCGGCGAATCGTCTCGTGAACGCGCTTGCGCTCGCTCAAGGCCGGATACTGCTCGAGGACCGCCGCGTGCTGGCGCTCGAACAGCCGCACTTGCTGCAGGTCCTCCACCTCGATCAGGCCGGCGCGCAGACCGTCGTCCACATCGTGATTGTTGTAGGCGATCTCGTCGGCGAGATTGGCGATCTGGGCCTCGAGGCCGGGCTGCTGGCGGCGGATGAAGCGCTCGCCCACGTCGCCCAGCCGCCGCGCATTGCGCAGGGAGCAATGCTTGAGAATGCCCTCGCGGCACTCGAAGGTGAGATTGAGGCCGTGGAAGTCGGGGTAGCGGTCCTCGAGCTCATCGACCACGCGCAGGGACTGCAGATTGTGCTCGAAGCCCCCGTAGGGGCGCATGCATTGGTTGAGCGCGTCCTGTCCCGCGTGGCCGAATGGGGTGTGCCCGAGGTCGTGCGCCAGGCTGATGGCTTCCGTCAGCGGCTCGTTGAGGCGCAGCGCGAGCGCGATGGTGCGCGCGATCTGCGCCACCTCCATGGAATGCGTGAGGCGTGTCCGGTACAGGTCCCCCTCGTGGTTCACGAACACCTGCGTCTTGTAGACCAGGCGGCGGAACGCGTTGGAGTGGACGATGCGGTCCCGGTCGCGCTGGTACTCGCCGCGGAAATCGGGCCGGGGCTCGGGATGCCTGCGCCCGCGGGACTGCTCCTCCCGCGCGGCGTAGGGAGCGAGACCGCCGCGGAGCTTCGCGGAGCCGCTCACTCGAGTATCCACCGCATCCCCACGCGCTCACCCGCGAGGACACCGCCCGCCCGTGGCAGCCCCTCTCGCGGCATACCGCTCACCCGTGGTACGCCCGGACCGTCGCGCGCAGAGCATCGTCGGGATAGTCACCGGTCAGGTAGGCGGCGCCGATGCCTCGGAGCAGCACCAGGCGGATGCGTCCGGCCTTGACCTTCTTGTCGATCCGCATGTGATCCAGGGCGGCGTCGGCCGGCACGTCGGGAGCGGCGGTCGGCAGTCCCGCGCGCTCGAGGAGCCTTCGCAGGCGGTCCACCTCCTGCGCAGGCAGCGTGCCGCACTCCCGCGACAGGGCGGCGGCCATGAGCAGCCCGGCGCCGACGGCCTCGCCGTGGAGCCAGCCCGAGTACGCGGTGGCGGACTCGATGGCGTGGCCGAAGGTGTGTCCGAGATTGAGCACCGCGCGCTCGCCCCGCTCGCGCTCGTCGCGGCCGACGATCTCGGCCTTGATCTCGCACGAGCGGCGGATGGCGCGGGCGAGCGCCTCCGGCTCCCGCGCGAGCAGCCGGTCCATATTCGCCTCGAGCCACTGGTAGAACCCGGCGTCGCGAATCAAGCCGTACTTGATGACCTCCGCCAGGCCCGCGCTGAGCTCGCGCCGCGGCAGCGTATCGAGCGTGCGCGTGTCGGCGAGGACCGCGACCGGCTGATGAAACGCGCCGATGAGATTCTTTCCGCCGGGGTGATTGACGCCCGTCTTGCCCCCGACCGAGGAATCGACTTGGGCGAGCAGAGTCGTCGGCACCTGCACGTACGCCACGCCCCGCTGGTAGCACGCCGCGGCAAAGCCCGCGATATCGCCGACGACGCCACCCCCGAGGGCGACGACG
>JASHSR010000425.1 GCA_030038645.1 Gammaproteobacteria bacterium | reverse complement strand
CTCTCGAGCTTTCGCCGCTTTTTCCGATACCTGGTGCGCGAGAGCGTCATCCGCGAGGACCCGACCGCCGAGATCGCGATGCCGAAGATCGGCCGCTCGCTGCCGAAGTCGCTCACGGAGGAGGAGGTCGAGGCGCTGCTCGCCGCTCCCCAGGTGAGCGATCCGCTCGGCAACCGCGACCGCACCATGCTCGAGGTGCTGTACGCGACCGGCCTCAGGGTGTCGGAGCTCGTGAACCTCAAGCACTCGCAGCTCAACTTGAACCAGGGCGTCATCCGCATCCTCGGCAAGGGCAACCGCGAGCGGCTGATTCCGCTCGGCGAGGAGGCCATGCGCTGGCTCAACGAGTTCGCCCGCGGTCCGCGGGGCGAGATCCTGCTCGAGCGCCAGTCGGAGTATCTGTTCCCCACCCGCCGGGGCGAGCGGATGACTCGGCAGGCGTTCTGGCACATCATCAAGCGCTACGCGCGCAAGGCGGGCGTCACCAAGGAGCTCTCGCCGCACACGCTGCGTCACGCGTTCGCGACTCACCTGCTCAATCACGGCGCCGACCTGCGCGTCGTGCAGATGCTGCTCGGGCACAGCGATCTCTCCACGACCCAGATCTACACGCACGTCGCCCAGGAGCGCATGAAGGAGCTGCACTCGCAGCACCACCCGAGGGGGTGAGCCGTTTCGTCGTGAAGCGACGAAACGGCGAACGCCCGTCAGGGATGACGGGCAGGGTGATGGGCCGGATCTGAGCTCCATGGACGGACCCTCGCGAACGAGCCGCCTCCTCGCGAAGCGACGGGCCGGGTCTGGTAGACTTCGCCGTAGGGCCGAGAACCTTCCATCGGGGAACGGGTCGAAAGGGCGCAGGCCGCTCTTGCGGACTCGGAGCGCAGTATGAGACCGCTCGTCATCGCCATCATCGCGGCAGCCGTCGCTCCGCTCGCGCTGGCGTCCCAGCAGGACGCGAACTCCGTATCGAAGGCCGCGCACTCCGCCGAGCAGGGCGCGAGCTCCGCCACGAGCGGCCCCCGGAGCGGCGCCAGCCCCGACTCGCGCGCGCTCGTCGCGAGCAAGATCCCGGGCGCCAAGCTCGAGGATGTGCACGCGACGCCCATTCCCGGAATGTTCGAGATCATGCGCGGCACGGACGCCGCCTACGTGTCGGCCGACGGGCGGTACGCGATCGCCGGCGACCTGTACGACCTTCGCACGAACGTCGACCTCACGGAGAACCAGCGCCGGGAGATGCGGCTCAAGCTCCTCGCCGCGATCCCGGAGTCGCAGATGGTGATCTTCGGCGCGAAGAGCGCGCCGCACACCGTCACGGTCTTCACGGACGTGGACTGCGCCTATTGCCGCAAGCTGCATAGCCAGATCGCCGACTACAACCGCCTGGGGATCCGGGTGCGGTACCTGTTCTATCCCCGCACCGGCCCCAACACGGAATCCTGGATCAAGGCCGAGCAGGTGTGGTGCTCGTCCAACCGCAACGACGCGCTGACGCGGGCGAAGCTCGGAGAGACGCTGCACGTCAAGGTGTGCGCCCACACGCCGGTCGCCCGCGAGTACGAGCTCGGCCAGGAGTTCGGCCTGGAAGGAACGCCCGCCATCATCCTCAGCAACGGCGACATGCTACCCGGCTACGTGTCGCCCACCGATCTCGCGCAGGAGCTGCGCTCGGTAGACCGCTAGGTCTCGAGCAGCTCGAGCTTGCCGGGCTTGCCCTCCCATTCCTTGGCGTCGGCCGGCGGCTCCTTCTTCTCGGCGATGACCGGCCATTTCTTGGCGAGCTCGGCGTTCAGGGCCTTGAAGGATTCCTGACCCGCCGGCAGCTCCTCCTCGGAGAAGATCGCCTCCACCGGACACTCGGGCTCGCAGAGCGTGCAATCGATGCACTCGTCGGGATCGATGACGAGAAAGTTCGGTCCCTCGTGGAAGCAGTCGACCGGACACACTTCCACGCAGTCCATGTACTTGCACTTGATGCAGTTCTCTGTGACGACGAAGGTCATACCATTCCCCGGCCCCGGACCGGCCTATTGTGCCATGCGCGCCTCGCGGAGCGCGAGGCGCGCCGGTCACCCGGCAGCGCCGAGAAAGCGCCGCGTGAGCTCGGCGAAGTGGTAGGGCTCGCTGCCCGCCGCGCGATCCTCGAGGTAGCGGCGCAGCGTGAACTCGGTGCTCGGAAAGGCGATCTCGCCCCAGGGAATATCGGCCGGATCGACCAGCTCGACCTCGAGGCTCTCGGGGCCGACGCCGAATTCGGGGCCTCGCAGGCGGGCGCGAAAGAAGACGTGCACCTGGTGCGCCGGCAGCACGTGCACGATCGTGAGGAGCGACCCGATCTGCACCGACGCCAGCGCCTCCTCGTGCGATTCACGCGCGGCGGCTTGCTGAAGCGTCTCGCCGTTCTCCATGAACCCCGCGGGCACCGTCCAGTAGCCGCGGCGCGGCTCGATCCCGCGCTTGCAAAGCAGAATGCGTCCGTCGAGCTCCGGCACGCAGCCGACGACCAGGCGCGGGTTCTCGTAGTGAACGGCTCCGCACTGGTCGCAGACGTAGCGCGGCAGATGATCCCCCGCAGGAGTGCGGATCGAGACGCGTCCGCCGCAATCGGCGCAGAAGTTCATCCCGACATTGGACAGGTTCGCCGAGCTCAAGTCCAGCGCCGCGGCTGCGGCGCGCCGCGCGGGTTGCGGCGAGTGGCAAGCGGCGAGCGAGTAAAGAACGCGCTAAGCTGCGCGGGAGCAATCCCGCATCCGGCGTCCGGACGGGCCTCCCACGAGCTTCTTGAGGAGAGCGCCAATGTCCTTCGATCTCGTTGAAATCTCGCGGCGCATACGCACCCTCGGCACAGAGATCTCTCCCGAAGCGATCGAGGGCACCGCCGCCCTCTACGCACCGTTTCACGAGCGCGAGCCCTACCGCGACGTGCGCGTCACGCGCGATGCGGCCTATGGCGCGAACGAGCGGCAGCGGCTCGACGTCTTCGAGCCGAGCGGCGCTCGCTCGGGGCGCCCGGCGCCCGTGCTGATGTTCGTGCACGGCGGTGGCTTCGTGCGCGGCGACAAGCGGACGGCCGGAACCCCGTATAACGACAATGTCGCGCTCTGGGCGGCTCGCCATGGGCTCGTCGGAGTGAACATCACATATCGACTCGCGCCGCAGTTTCAGTGGCCGTCCGGAGCCGAGGATGTCGCCGCGGCGGTCGGTTGGGTGCGCAAGAGCATCGGCGCCCACGGTGGCGATCCGAGGCGCATCTTCATCCTGGGAACCTCGGCGGGAGCCGTGCATGCGGCTTCGTACGTCGCGCACCGGGAGTTTCACCCCGCAGGCGGCCCCGGGCTCGCCGGAGCCATCCTGCTGTCCGGTATCTACGACCTCGCCGCCGCGCCGAACAACCCGATGCACATCGCCTATCTGGGTGAGGACATCGAGCTGTACCGCCGCGCGTCCTCGCTCCCCGGCCTGCTCGAGACGCGAGTGCCGTTGCTCTTTGTGCTCACGGAGATGGACCCCGAGTTCATTCAGCGCCAGGGCCTCGACCTGCTGGGCGCCTGGTTCGCGCGCCACGGGCGCTGGCCGAGCCTCGCCCACATGCTGGGACACAATCATCTGAGCTCGACGATGCACCTCAACACGCCGGACGGATTTCTCGGCGAGAGGATCCTCGACCTCATCGAGTGCGCGGCGCCCAGCTGAGCCGTGGTGGGTGGCCTGCGGCCGCGCTGCCTCAATTCGTCGGCGACATCGTGCCCACGGCCTCGTACTGCCTTCGCACTCTCTCCTGCCGCAGCAGCCAGCGGTGCAGGCGGCCGGTGAGCTCGATCGTCAGCTGCAAGAGGCCCGGCCTGCGCGCGAAGTGCGACGCGAACTCGCGATTGATCTGCAGCGGAGTCCAATAGCTGCTCTGCCACTCGCGGAAGCACGCCGCGAGCTGCCGCTCCTGCTCGGGCCGCACCGCGAGCAGCGCGCAGTCGCAGCCTGCATGGATCTCGACCTGGTCGCTCGGGCTGAATCTGAAACTGTGCCGGCTGCGAATGTGGTGCAGCCAGCCGCTTGCGAGCTCGAACTCCTGAGGCGTCGTGCGCAGGGCGGCCATCATCGGGCTGACATCGAGGTACGGCATGGCGTTCTCTCCATTGCAACGGTCTGTTTTCCCGGCCGGCACGGAGCCGCGACTGAAGCGCCGGTCCGCCCGGTAGAGCGATGAACCCGCCGCCGCCCGGTAAGTTCCCGGTCGCTGCGCGCTCCACCGCCGGGGCGTCGAGCAGCGCATCGAACACCCGCACCGCCTGCGGTCTCGGCCGTACCGCCTGAATCCGGAGAGGATCAACGCGTTGTCGTGAGGCCAGACGCTGCCGAGATGGTAGCTGAGCGGGTTGAAGCGCTTCTCGCGGGCCGGCGGCTGCCGGGAGGAGGCGGCCGAAGGCCGAGGCGCGGCCTTGGTGCCCGAGGTCGGAGTCGAACCGACACGCTTTTTACGGCGGCGGATTTTGAGTCCGCTGCGTCTACCCATTCCGCCACTCGGGCGCCGAGCCGCCTAGTATAGGCGATTCGCGTCGCGGCTCAGGAGCGGCTGCGACGTTCGGGCCGGCCGGCGCATCTTAAGGGGTGCCGTGGGCAAGCTTGCCGAAATCGACGTGGCGGAGCAGCTGATCGCGGGCGCGCGTCGCGGCGAGGAGAGCGCCTGCTCGCGCATCTATGCCGCGCTCGCGCCGGCGACCTACGGACTCATCTATCGGCTCGTCGGACGGCGGGCGGTGGCGGAGGATCTGTTCCAGGAGACCTTGATGACGATGTTCGAGCGGCTCGATGCCTTTCGCGGCGAGGCGCCGCTCGGCGCGTGGGTCCGTCAGATCGCGCTCTCCAAGTGTCTCATGTACTTGCGCTCGCCCTGGCACCGGGCCAGGCTCGACGTTGGGGCGTGGACGGAGGACGAGCTCGCGGCGCTGAGCCCCTGGACCGCGGCCGCGCCGTCTGCGGAGAGCGTCGATCTCGAGCGGGCGCTCGCGAGCCTCGCGCCGACAGCGCGGGCGATCGTCTGGCTGTTCGAGGTGGAGGGGTACTCGCACCAGGAGATCGCACGGGCGTTCGGTCGGACCGAGAGCTTTTCCAAATCCCAGCTCGCGCGCGCGCACAAGCGCCTGCGCGAGCGGCTCGAGCCCCATGACGAGCGGCAGCCATGTACACCCCTGTAGAGAAGCCTTCGGACCCGGACGCGCAGGCCGCACGCGAGGCCGTCTCGCAGAAGCTGCGGGAGCTGCCGCGCGTCCTTCCGCCGCCCTTCGGCTGGGAAGAGCTGCAGCAGCGCCGCTCGAGAAGACGAGCGGAGCGCCGTCCTCGAGCGGTCGGCGCGCGCTCGGGCGGC
>JASHSR010000424.1 GCA_030038645.1 Gammaproteobacteria bacterium | reverse complement strand
TGGGAGAAGCCGATGTAATGCAACTTTTCGACCGGGAGCACGCTCGCTACGGCCTCGCGCACGAGCGGAAACATCCTCCGCGGGCCGGTGTGGAAGAGCAGCGGCGCGTCGTCCACGATCAGATACTGGTTGACGGAGAACGAGCCTGCTCCGTCAACCACGATGGGCGTGTTGATGCGATAGATGCCTTCGGCAATCTCGTGAACGTTGGTTCCGGACTGAGCGTTCGTGACGGCCATCATCCGCTCCTCGCCGCCGCTCGAGGACCTGGTGGTGAAAGCACCGTCGTATCGGGCCAGCGGGCGCGCCGATCTTCTGCGCCGGGATCCGCGAAGTCAATCGGACGCCTGGGGCAGGCACCGCGTTGAAGCCGGCCTATGCCGACGCCTGCTCCTAAGTCCTACTCCTACTCCTGTTCCACGAGCGCGCGCAGCCGGCCGAGCGCTTGATCCCACTGCTCCGAGATTTGATCGAGATATCGACGCACCTCGGCGAGGCGCCGCGGCTGAAGCTGCCAGATCCGCTCGCGGCCGGCGCGCTCGCTGCGGACGATGCCGGCTTCCGACAGCGCGTCGAGATGCTTCGTGATCGCTTGACGGGAGACTCTCGAGCCTTCCGTCAGGCGCGCGATCGACAGCGGTCCGCCTGCGCACAAACGCGCGACAATGTGCAGGCGCGTGGGATCGCCCAGCGCGGCGAAGAGCGGGGCGGCCTCGGAAAGGCTCGCGGAGGCGAAAGAGCGCGGTCTCATCGGTGGGCGCGGCGGTGGCAACTTCGCGCGGCGGCCTCGCCCTCTCAGGCCGCGCGGGCCAGATACTTCTCGATGAGCCGCGTCTGGTGCTCCCAGCCGCCCTGGTTCGCTCGAAAGGCCTGAGCGCGCCGCGCGAGCGGAATCCGGTCGAAGCCGGACTCGGTGATCGTGAGCAGCGTGCCCCCCGGCGCCTCCTTCAGCTCAAAGACGACGAGCGTCATCGGCTCCTTCGAGTAATCAACGCCGGGCTCGATCGCATACGGATGCCATTGGAAGGAGAAGCGCCGCATCGGCTCGACCCTGTCGATGACGAACGTGCCGGCCGTGCCCGTGTACGGCTCCTGCAGTCTTGCGACCTCCGGGTCGACCTTCGTCGGCCTAATCCGGCCGATCAGCCGGGCGCCGACGACGAAAGCGCCGTCGAACTCCATGCCGAACCAGGCGCCGAACTCGCCGGCATCGCTCACCGCGCGCCAGACGCGCTCGAGGGGCGCCTTGAGGAGAATCTGCTTCTCGATGCGGTCGGTCTCACTGCGCATATGCAACCTCCGGGTTGCACATACCGTATCGCAACGGCGGCGGATACGCAACCTATGGGTTGCCTAATGCTCCGCTGCACTCTGCTTGGCGCGGGATGCGATCGCACTGCCGGGATCAGATCGGGTCAGGATCAGGCCACGCTCTCGTCTGCTCCGCCTCACCTCTGGCAGGTCGGGCAGTAGTACGTGGTCCGCTGCCCCTGAGTTAGGGCGCGAACGGGAGTGCGGCAGATCCGGCACGGCTTGCCCTCGCGCTCATAGACATACAGCCGCTGGCGGAAATAGCCGGGATTACCGTCGGCGCCCACGTAGTCGCGCAAGGTCGTGCCGCCGACGCGGATCGCGAGCTCGAGCACCCTGCGGATGGCGCGCACGAGCCGCTCCGCTTCGGCGCGCGTCAAGCTGCGAGCGGCGCGGCGCGGTCGCACGCGGGCGCGGAACAGCGCCTCGTTCGCGTAGATGTTGCCGACGCCCACGACGAGCCGGCTGTTCATCAGCAGCTGCTTGATGGCGACGCGCCGGCCGCGGGTCGTCCGCCAGAGGTAGTCGGCGTTGAAGTCGGGGTCGAACGGCTCGGGCGCGAGCTGCGCGAGCAGCGGATGCTCGCGCGGATCGCCGGTCGTGTAGTGGAGGCTGCCGAAGCGGCGCGGATCGTTGAAGCGCAGGATGTAGCCGGAGTCGAGAACGAGGTCGAGGTGGTCGTGCTCGATGCGCGGCGTGCCGGCCGGCAGCACGCGCAGGCTTCCGGACATTCCGAGATGCCAGAGCAGCGTGCCGCGCGTGAGCTCGAGGAGCAGATACTTGGCGCGGCGGCCGGCTCGCTGCACGCGTTGGCCGGCGAGCTGTCCGGGCAGCTCCGCGGAGATGGGCCAGCGCAGCCTCGGCTCGTGGACCTCGAGCGCAACGACGGTGCGGCCGACCACGTGCGGCTCGACGCCGCGGCGCGTGGTCTCGACCTCCGGGAGCTCGGGCAAACTACTTGATCTTCGTTTCCTTGTAGGCGACGTGCTTGCGCACGACCGGATCGAACTTCTTCACTTCGAGCTTATCGGGATGGAGCCGGCGGTTCTTGGTCGTCACGTAGAAGTGGCCGGTTCCGGCGGAGGAGAGCAGCTTGATCTTTTCGCGCATGATGAGGTCTCCAAATCGGGCGGCACGCCATGCCGGCGTCGTGCATCGCCGAGCGGCACCCTTTGCAACCGAACGGCGCGCCCTGGGACCGAACGGCGTGCCGCGCGGTGCCGGCCGGCGCGCCGGCGGCTAGAGCTTCACTCCGCGGCTGCGCAGCTCGCCGACGATGGCCTCGATGCCCCGCTTCTCGATCGTGCGCAACCCGTTGGTCGAGATACGCAGCGTCACCCAGCGCTTCTCGCCCTCGAGCCAGAAGCGCTGGGTGTGTAGGTTGGGCAGGAAGCGCCGGCGGCGCTTGTTGTTGGCGTGAGACACGCGGTTGCCGACGGTGGGCCGCTTGCCCGTGATTTCGCACACTCGGGACATGGGTGTTCAGCCTTGGAAGTATCGCTCGCGCCGATGGATGCGCGCTCGCCCTCGAGGGCCGCGTTTTATACCAGTCCAGGCTGCGCTCTGCAAGGCTGTGTCCGGCCGAGCTTTTCCGGTCGCGTTTGCCTGCCGGAGAGGCGGGCCCGATAATGCCTTTGGGGGGCCCCTGGAGGCTCGAGAACTCATGCAAGGCAAGCGCATCCTGCTCGGCGTCACCGGCGGCATCGCCGCCTACAAGGGCGCGGACCTCGTCCGGCGCCTGCGCGAGCGAGGAGCGGAAGTGCAGGTCGTCATGACGACCTCGGCGCGCCGGTTCGTGACACCCCTCACGTTCCAGGCGCTCTGCGGCCGCGCCGTTCGCACCGAGCTCTGGGACTCCGCGGCCGAGGCGGCCATGGGCCACATCGAGCTCGCTCGCTGGGCCGAGCTCGTGCTCGTCGCGCCGGCGAGCGCGGATTTCCTCTCCCGGCTCGCCGGCGGCCGCGCGGACGATCTGCTCGCGACGCTCTGTCTTGCCACCGAGGCGCCGATCGCCCTGGCGCCCGCGATGAACCGTGTGATGTGGGGCAACCCGGCCACGCAGGCAAACGTCGCCGTGCTGCGGGAGCGTGGCGTGCGTATTCTGGGCCCCGCAGAAGGCGACCAGGCCTGCGGTGAAGTGGGCCCCGGGCGCATGCTCGAGCCGGACGGCATTGCGGACCTCGCGGAGACGCTACTCACGCGCTCCGGGCCGCTCAGCGGGCGGCGGGTGCTGATCACGGCCGGACCCACGCGCGAGCGGATCGACCCGGTGCGCTTCGTGAGCAATCGCAGCTCCGGGAAGATGGGTTTCGCCGTGGCGCAGGCCGCACGAGCCGCCGGAGCGGAGGTGGTGGTCGTCAGCGGTCCGGTTTCCCTGCCCACGCCCGCAGGCGTGAGGCGCATCGACGTCGAGAGCGCCGCGGACATGCTCGGCGCCGTGCTGAAGGAGGTCGGGGACGCCGACATCTTCATCTCCACCGCCGCCGTCGCGGACTATCGGCCTGCGCGGCC
>JASHSR010000423.1 GCA_030038645.1 Gammaproteobacteria bacterium | reverse complement strand
GTGATGATCCTGGTCGGGACCGACGCCGAACAGGCCCTCATCGCGGCGGATAAGATCCGAATCGGCATCGCCAAGATCGGATTTCACTTCCGCAACAAGCCGGTCACGGTCACGGCCTCGTGCGGGATCACGACGTTTCGCCGCGACGACACGCCCGACACCATCTTCGATCGCGCCGACCGGGCGCTCTACCGCGCGAAGGACGCCGGCCGCAACTGCTGCGTCGTCATGTGAGCGCGCCCGCCGGGCGCTTTGACGGCGTGGCGCCGATGCGCGATGGTATCCTCTCGAGTCCCCCGGAGGAGAGCTGCCATGAGTGAGTTCACGACGATCATGTCGCGCGATGGTCACGAGATGCGCGCCTGGCTCGCCGCGGCCCCCGGCAAGCCGCGAGGCGCCGTCGTCGTGGTGCAGGAGATCTTCGGCGTCAATTCCCACATCCGCTCCGTCGCGGACGGCTACGCGGCCGACGGCTACGTCGCGATCGCCCCGAGCCTGTTCGACCGCGTGCGCAAGGGCATCGAGCTCGGCTACGCGCAGCAGGACGTCCAGGAGGGCTTCGGCTACGTCCAGCAGCTCAAGCCCGAGCAGACGCTGCTCGACCTCTCCGCCGCGATCGCGGTCGTCAAGCACGCGGGCCGCGTGGGAATGGTCGGGTACTGCTGGGGCGGCAGGATGACCTACGTCTCCGCGTGCGAGCTCCCGCTCGCGTGCGCCGTCTCCTATTACGGCGGCGGCATCGTGCAGTGCCTCGACAAGAAGCCGAAGTGCCCGATCATGTATCACTTCGGCGAGCTCGACACGCACATTCCGCTCACCGACGTCGACAAGATCAAGGCCGCGAATCCCCAGGGCATCTTCCATCTGTATCGCGATGCAGGCCACGGCTTCAACTGCGACCAGCGCTCGAGCTACAACCCGCAGGCGGCCGCGCTCGCTCGCGAGCGCTCCCTCGCCTTCTTCGGCCGCCACCTCGCGCAAGCGCCCGCGGCGTAGGAGCGGACGTGCAGCTCAAGGACTCCAACCTGCTGCGCACTCGCTGCTACGTCGCAGGACGCTGGGTCGGGGCGCAGGGCGACGCGACGCTCCAGGTGGTCAACCCCGCGAGTGGTGAAGTCATCGGCACCGTGCCGCGCGGCTCGGCGGCCGACGCGCGCCGAGCCGTCGAGGCGGCGGCCGAGGCGTTCCCCGCCTGGGCGCGCAAGACGGCGAAGGAGCGCGCGGCCATTCTGCGCCGCTGGCACGACCTGATGCTCGCCCATCAAGAGGACCTCGCGACGCTGATGACGGCCGAGCAAGGCAAGCCCCTCGCGGAGGCGAAGGGCGAGGTGTCCTATGCCGCCGCCTTCATCGAATGGTTCGCCGAGGAGGGCAAGCGGCTCTACGGAGATGTCATCCCTCCGCATCAGGCCGACAAGCGCTTGCTCGCGATCCGCCAACCGGTGGGCGTCGTGGCGGCGATCACGCCCTGGAACTTCCCGGCGGCGATGATCACCCGCAAGGCCGGTCCGGCGCTCGCATCCGGCTGCACCTTGGTCTGCAAGCCGGCCTCGCAGACTCCCTTCTCGGCCCTCGCCATGGCGGAGCTCGCGGATCGGGCGGGCGTCCCGCCCGGTGTGCTCAACGTCGTCACCGGCGATGCGCGTGCGATCGGCGGAGAGCTCACGTCGAATCCGCTCGTGCGCAAGCTCACCTTCACCGGCTCCACCGAGATCGGCAAGCAGCTCATGGCCCAGTGCGCGGGCACGCTCAAGAAGCTCTCGCTCGAGCTCGGCGGCAACGCCCCTTTCATCGTGTTCGAGGATGCGGATCTCGACGCCGCGGTGGAGGGCGTCATCGCGAGCAAGTACCGCAATACCGGCCAGACCTGCGTGTGCGCGAACCGGCTGCTGGTGCAGGCGCCGGTCTACGAGACGTTCACGGCAAAGCTCATCGCCGCCGTATCCGCGCTGCGCGTGGGCGACGGCCTTCGTGGGGCGACCGAGCAGGGACCGTTGATCGACGCGAAGGCGCTCGCGAAGGTGGAGGAGCACATCGCGGACGCCGTGGCGAAAGGCGCGCGCGTCGCGCTCGGCGGCAAGCGCCACGCGCTCGGCGGGACGTTCTTCCAGCCGACCGTGCTCACGGGCGTGACGCCGGCCATGATGGTCGCGCGCGAGGAGACCTTCGGCCCCGTCGCGCCGCTCTTCCGCTTCGATACCGAGGGTGAGGCCGTCCGCATGGCGAACGACACGGAATTCGGCCTCGCCGCCTACTTCTACACGCGCGACCTCGCGCGCGCGTGGCGCGTCGGCGAGGCTCTCGAGTACGGAATCGTCGGCGTCAACACCGGTCTCATCTCTACGGAGGTCGCCCCGTTCGGCGGCGTCAAGGAGTCCGGCATGGGCCGGGAAGGCTCGAAGTACGGGATTCTCGATTACACCGAGATCAAGTACCTTTGCCTCGGAGGCGTGCAGTGATGCGCTATTTGAGCTCCCCCGATTTCCGGCACGACGGCACCGAGCGCATCGGCGTGCTGCTCGCCAATTCCGGGACCCCCGACTCGGCCTCCGTGCGCGACGTGCGGCGATTTCTCGCCGCGTTCCTGAGCGACCCGCGCGTCGTCGAGCTGCCGCGCGCGCTGTGGCTCCCGATTCTGCACGGGCTGATCCTGCGCGTGCGCCCGCTGAGGTCCGCCCGCAAGTACGCGAGGATCTGGAGCGCCGAGGGCTCGCCGCTCGCCGCGCTGTCGCGCGAGCTGCGCTCGCGGCTCACGAGCACGCTCGCGGAGCGCGTGCTCGCGCCGTTCTCCATAGAGCTCGGCATGCTCTACTCCCAGCCGACGATCGCGGATGCGCTCGCGCGGCTGCGGGCGGCCGGCGCGCAGCGCATTCTCGTCGTGCCGCTCTTTCCCCAGTACTGCGGAGCCTCGACGGGATCGGTGTACGACCGGGTCGGCGAGGAGCTCGAGCGCTGGCGCTGGCTGCCGGAGCTGCGCTTCATCGCGGAGTACCACGACTACCCCCGCTACATCGAATCGCTCCGCGCGAGCGTCGAGCAGCACTGGCAGGAGCACGGCCGCACCCCGCACCTGCTCGTCTCCTTCCACGGCGTGCCCGAGCGTTACTTCCACCGGGGCGATCCGTACTTCTGCAAGTGCCAGAAGACCGCCCGCCTGCTCGCGGACGAGCTCATGCTCAAAGAGCATGAGTGGAGCGTCAGCTTCCAGTCGCGGGTCGGGCCGGTGAAGTGGCTGCAGCCGTACACGAGCGACGTGGTGGCGCAGCTGCCCGCCCGCGGCGTCGATCGGCTGACCGTGATCTGTCCCGGGTTCGCGCTCGACTGCCTCGAGACGCTCGAGGAGATCGACATCGAGAACCGGCAACGCTTCCTCGCGGCCGGCGGGCGCGAGTTCCAGTACGTGCCGGCGCTCAACGCGCGCGCCGAGCACGCGCGCTTCCTCGCCGACCTCATCGCCCAGCACTGCCAGGGGTGGACGCACGTCGAGCTCGGCTTCCGCCCCACCAGCGCCGCGCGCGGCACCTCGGCGTAGGCGCGCCGTGGAGCGACGCGCCGCGGCGCGCCGGCGGGGCCCCGGCTAGACTCCTCGAGTGCTAGGCCGCTTTCACGAGCTCAGCGTCCCGACGGCGGATATCCTCGCGTCCGTCGAGTTCTACGAGCGCCTGGGGTTCACTCAGGCTCCGACACGCGACGTGTGGCCCCATCCGTACGGCGTGCTCACCGATGGCCGCATCGTGATCGGCCTTCACCAGAGTCCGGCGCGCAAGGCTTCCCTCACGTTCGTGCAGCCGGACGTGGCGAGCCGCTGCGTGGAACTCGAGCGCAGCGGAGTGCAGCTCGCCTACCGCCGCACCGGGGCGGAGATGTTCCACGAGGCCGGCTTCATCGATCCGAGCGGGCAGCTGATCGCCTTGCTCGAGGCGCGCACCTACTCGCCCGCGGGCCGCCGCCCCGAGGCCACCTCCCGCTGCGGCTACTTCGCCGCCGTCGGCCTGCCGGCCGCGAGCTTCGACGCGGTGAGGCGCTTCTGGGAGCCGCTCGGCTTCGTCGCGGGCGAGGAGCTCGAGGAGCCCTACCCGCACCTGCCGCTCACGAGCGATCATTTGAGCCTCGCGTTTCACCGGCCGCGCATGCTCGCGGCGCCCGTGCTCGTCTTTGCCGAGAAGGACATGGCCGAGCGGATCGCGTACTTGCGCGAGGCCGGCGTCGAGCCGCGCGGCGGGCCGCCTCCCGGGCTCGACCCGGCCGCCAATGCGCTGATCGAGGCGCCGGAGGGCACCTTGCTGCTGCTGCTCGGCGCGGAGCTCTGAGCGAGCCTCGCCGGGTCATGCGATCGGACACGGGTGAACGAGCGTGACGCTGCGCTGGATCATCGCCTGTCTCGCCGCGACCCTGCTCGCGCCTACCGCGCCCGCCGCGCGCGCCGACGAGGGCATGTGGACGTTTCAGAGCTTCCCGGCCGCGCTCGTCGAGCAGAGATACGGCGTGCGCATCACGCCCACGTGGCTCGACAGAGTGCGCCTCGCGACGGTGCGCCTGTCCGATTGCACGGCGTCCTTCGTCTCTCCGAAGGGACTCGTCCTCACGAACCAGCACTGCGCGGAGGATTGTCTCGCGGAGCATTCCTCGCCGAGCCGAGACCTCGTCGAGGAGGGCTACCTGGCCGGCGAGGGCTCGCGGGAGCTGCGGTGCGCGGGACAGGTCGCCGACATCCTGGTGGGCATGCAGGATGTCACCGCGAAGGTCCTCGCGGCGACGCGCGGGCTCGGGGACCGGGCCGCCAACGACGCGCGCAGGAGGACGCTCTCGCAGCTCGAGCAGGCCTGCGAGCGCGCGAGCCGCGGGCCATCGAGCGGCGAGCCGCTGCGATGCGAGTCCGTCGACCTCTATGACGGCGGGCGGTACTTCCTCTACGAGTACAGGCACTACGACGACGTGCGCCTCGTGTTCGCCCCGGAGCGGGATGTCGCCGAGTTCGGAGGCGACCCCGACAACTTCGAGTTCCCGCGCTGGTGCCTCGACATGTCTCTGCTGCGGGTGTACGAGCGCGGCCGGCCCGCGCACACGCCCCACTACCTCAAGATCGACTTCGCCGGACCTCGGGCCGGCGAGCCGGTGTTCGTGTCCGGCAACCCGGGAGGGACCGAGCGGATGCTCACGCTCGCGCAGCTCCTCACCCAGCGCGACGTGGAGCTGCTGCCCTATGTCGTGCGGCTCGCCGAGCTGCGGGGCCGCTACATCCAGCTCGGGCTGCAGAGCGCGGCGGACCGCCGCCTCCTCGAGGAGCCTCTCTCCCTGCTCGAGAACGATCTGAAGGAGAGCCGCGAGGAGCTGCACGCGCTGCTCGACGACGCGCAGCTCGCGCGCAAGCGCGCCGAGGAAGCCGAGCTCGAGAAGCGCGTCGTCGCGGACCCGCAGCTTGCTCGGGCAACCGGCGATCCGTGGGCGCAGATCGCGCAGGCCGAGCGCGTCGCGCGCGACATCGCTCTGCCTTACACCTTCATCGAGGAAGGAGCCGGCTTCGACAGCCGATTGTTCCGCTATGCCCGCACCCTGGTGCGCGCGGCGGCCGCGCGCGCCGAGCCGAGCGCATCGAGGCCGAGGGCCTACACGGATGCGGCGTTGCCGGCGCTCGAGCGGCAGCTGACCGCCGACGTGCCGGTCCATCCCGAGCTCGAGAGGATCACGCTGTCTCTCGGCCTCGCGCGCATGCGCGATCGGCTGGGGCCGGACGATCCGCTCGTCCGCCGAGTGCTCGGGAAGGACTCCCCGGAGGAGCTCGCCGCGCGGCTGGTCGCGAAGTCGAGGCTCGCGGACCCGGCGGTGCGCAAGACGCTCTGGGAGGGCGGCGAGACGGCGGTCGCCGCCTCGAGCGATCCGATGATCGAGCTCGCGCGCCTCGTCGATCCGGAGGCGCGCGCGCTGCGCCGGCGCTATCGGGATGAGGTGCAGGCGCCCGTCCGCGCCGCGCTGCAGAGGATCGCGCGCGCGCGGCTCGCCGTGCTCGGCACGAGCGTCTATCCGGACGCCGACTTCACGCTGCGGCTGAGCTTCGGCGCGGTGCGCGGCTGGAGCGAGCGAGGCAGGCAGGTCGAGCCCTTCACGCACCTCGCGCGCATGTTCGAGCGAGCGACGGGCTCGGAGCCCTTCCGCGTTCCGCCGAGCTGGCTCGCGGCGAGGAGCCGGCTCGACCTCGCCACGCCGTTCGACTTCTGCACGGACAACGACATCGTCGGCGGCAACTCCGGGAGCCCCGTGATCGATGCGCACGGCGACATCGTCGGCCTCATCTTCGACGGCAACATCGAGTCGATCGCAGGGACGTATTGGTTCGACGAGACGAACAACCGTGCGGTCGCGCTCGACTCGACGATCATCCTCGAGGCGCTCCGCAAGGTCTATCATGCGCAGGCGCTGCTCGCGGAGCTCGGTGCGCCCGCCGGTTGACGAGCGGCCCTACGAGGCGCTCTCCTGCAGCTTCGATGTGCAGAGGTCGTAGATCGAGCTCATCAGGACGCATACGGAGTGCGTCATGGCGACCTCGATCCCCTTGAGAGCGGCTTCCTTGATGGCCGCGGTCATCTGCTCGAGCTGCTCGTCCGTCAAGTTCTCAGGCAGCCGCGTCGTGATCTGCAGCGAGGGAACATCCTCCACGATCTCGCGCAGGAGCCGATAGACCCGATCCGCCTTCGCGCGCATCAATCCTTCATCGTCTCCGAACAGCCCCCCGATCGCGACCAGTCCGTCCGCGGTCC
>JASHSR010000422.1 GCA_030038645.1 Gammaproteobacteria bacterium | reverse complement strand
CTGTTGATCGTGGAGGACGATCCCACGGCGGCGGGACTGCTTGCACGCGCTCTCGGCAAGCACGGATATCTCGTGGAAACGGCGGCGTCGGTTCGAGAGGCTCTCGAGATGAGCGCGGTCGGGCCGCTCCAGACGGCGATCGTGGACCTGCGGCTCGACAAGGAATCGGGCCTCGAGCTCGTGCCGCTGCTGGTGGGCCAACATCCCGGGATCCGCATCCTCGTGCTCACTGGCTACGCGAGCGTCGCCACCGCGGTCCAGGCGATCAAGATGGGCGCGAGCGATTACCTGGCGAAACCCGCCGGGGTGACGGAGATACTCGAGGCGCTGAGGGGCGGTCGGTCTCACGCGCTCCGGGACCGGCCTCTCAAGCGCCCCTCCGTCCGCCGTCTCGAGTGGGAGTACATCCAAAGAGTGCTCGCCGACCATGAGGGCAACATCTCGAAAACCGCGCGGACTCTCGGAATGCAGCGTCGGACGCTGCAGAGAAAGCTCGCCAAGCGGCCGTCGAAGATGTGATGAACCGCAAGTGTGCGGAGCGGCGGCGCCAGCTGCCGCTCGCAGGCGCTGCGGCGGGCCTCTCGGGGCGCTCGGGGCGGGGATCGGGGTCGACCGCAAAGTCGATCTACCGATTTGCAAGCTCAGGCGAGATGATCAGCCTCAGGCGGCCTTCCCTTGAGAAATGCTCTGCCGCAAAGCGAACCCACGAGTGCCGCCGCCGCGGACCCGAGCAATACCGCAAGCTTGGCTATCCCGAGCGGCGGCAGACGGTACCGCTCCCGGAGCGCGCCGTTCACGAGCTTGCGAGCATCGCCCAGATCGCCGCATAGTGCGCTTGAACGGCTGCGGATACGACTTCCTCAACGCTGTTACCACGCCCCGGGAAAAACGCGAGGACGCTATCGCCTTGATACTCTGTCTGTTCGCGTTCAGCTCCGAACTGCTGAGTGACTGCATCGACCGTCGACAAGTAGGCGTGCGCGCTGAACGCTTGGAGGCCGCCGCGCGCCTCATCCAGATGAATCCCGATGAGTTGATCAATGCGGCTCGCGTTCATACATCGTTAGTTCACGAACAGTCGCGTTCCAGCCGCCAGGACGGACTTATGGGAGGTTAAGCTGCCACGACACGCCAAACCGGTCAGAAACCCAAGCGAAGAGCGTGCTGAAACCGTAGCTACCGATTGGCATCATCTCCGACCCGTCGAGTTTCAGGGCCTCGGCAAGCTCCCGCAATTCCGCCTCGGAACGGCACTCGACGAAAAGCGAGATGGACGGTGTGAAGGTGAATGCGTGAACCGGCGGGCTGTCGTTGAGCAGAATCGTCTGTCCTGCGATGACGATGCGCGCCATCTTCAGCGTGCCGGCAGGGAACGGGCCGCCCTCTGGGTGTCGCTCAACCTCCTCGACGACCGCGTCGGCAAAGACGCTTGAGTAGAAGTCGAGCGCTGCGGACCCCTGACCTTGGAACATCAGAAACGGACGGATTGAGTGCGGCACCCTAATCTCCTTCACCGGACAATCTAACGCCCACCGCCATGGTTGCTAATGGACGGAAGCCGAAACGTCTTTGTCGCGAAACTCCCGAAACCTGCGACACATGGCAGGCTCCCAGGACTTACGCGACAAAGTGGACAGAGCCTCTACTATGAAAGTCGATTTGGCATCTGTGTAGCCTTCTCGATCAGAGACGAACCTGTCGGCAAAGCGTTTCTTGTGACAGGCCAAGTCGGATCATACGGCACGATAACGACAGGGTTGACCATTTTCACATCCAATGGCTTTTGTCACAAGACTCCCGAAAGCGGCAACGCAGTTTTGCGACCAAAGGCTGTCACATAGCAAGCATCAGGAATTGCGTGGATTACGGCTAGCCGCTGCATAAGCCGTATTTGCGCGGCAAGCCGCGCGATGGCGGGCGACGCTGCGATATGTGGGGTCTCCGCGCCGCCCGCCATCGCATCGTCGTCTCCATCGTTCTTGGGAGTTGTCGATGCAGCGACGGTAGTTGAGCGCATGGCCGAACGCCTCTATGTTGCCGGGACGGTCTGGCACGGCCCGGTCCATCCCGAGATTTTCTCGAGGGAGGGCGCGCTTATACGTCGTTCCGACGTGCGCGTGAGCGTGCCAATGCTTGATCGCGATGGCGATCTATCATCTCCACGTCAAAGTCATTGGCCGCAAGTCAGGCCAGAGCGCGGTGGCGTCCGCCGCCTAGCGTTCGGCCTCGCGTCTGCGCGACGAGCGGCTGGACCGCGATCAGGACTTCACCGCCACGCGCGGTGTCGTCCATTCCGAGGTGCTGCTGCCGGAGAACGCGCCCGAGGCATAGAGCGACCGCGAACGGCTGTGGAATGATATCGAAGCGTTCGAGATCAGAAAGGACACCCAGCTTGCCCGGGAGGTCGAGTTCGCCATTCCGCGCGAGATGACGCAGGCGCAGGGCATCGCGCTGGAGCCGCAAAGCGAGATCGGCGCGACCGCGCAACGGATCGAGGGCGAAGGGTTAGAGGTCGCCGACCGCGCGGAAATGCACCGCGAGATCGTACGCGACAACGGCGCACGCATCATCGCCGATCCGTCCATCGCACTGGATGCGATCACGCATCAGCAATCGACCTTCAGGCGGCGCACATGGCGAAGTTTGCGCACCGGCACAGCGACGAGATCGAGCAGTTCAACGAAGTCATGGGTGCGATGCGGGGCTGCTCGCGCTCCGTGGGCAGGTCCACCACCCGGTTCGGCGCATAGGCAAGCACGTCGGCCGAGGCGGCTCCGCCAAAGCGCTCGAGATTGATCGCGCCCTCCAGCAGCGAGTCGAAGGTCGTGGTAACGAACAGATCGAAGTCGGTGATCGCGGCCAGCTGCCTCAAGGCCGGCGGCGGCTCGAAGGGGGCATCCTTGAGCACCGAGCGCAATCGCACGTAGGCCTCTTCCCTCCGACCCCGGCCGGCGAGGAACAGGCACACCACATCGTTCAGGGTGTAGCGCTCCGGGAGATCGGAGCGGTTGACGTTCAGGCGTGTTGCGAGCGTCTCGGCGATCCAGTCGTACAACTGCCGCAGCCCGCGGTCCGTCGTGACCCGCAGCAGCTCCGGCCCAACGATCGGAATGACCCGCCGCTCCTCGATGAAGGACAGCAGATCCTCCCACGCATCCTCATGTGCGAACGGCGACGAAGCTTCAACACGAGTGCCGCTCGCAGATCGAACCCGGGACAGCGTACGCCGCCTTCGGCGAATTTTAGCGGCGGCTAATGAGCGATCCTCACATTCTCATGAGACTTTCTCATTAGACGCCCTGCGGCGTTTCTGGTTTTCTGGCGCGTGTTTACGCGCCTGCGAACGGGGGAAGTCCGTGATCAATAATCAGAATGCCGACAGGTTCCAGCCATCGCATGCCGATCTCGACGCACGCACTACGCCGCGCGACGGCGCCGCCCGAAGGCGCCCTCCTCGAGCATCGAGGCCGTGCGAGCGCCTCCTGGTACCGGTGATCGCGCTCCTCGCGCTCGCTGCGACGGCATCGAGCCGCGACTGCTTCGCTCAATCCGCTCCGCAGCAAGCCGCCTCCGAAGGACCCGCGCCGCCACCCTCGTCGAGCGACACGGCCTTGCAGGAGGTCGTCGTCACCGGGAGCCTGATCCGCCGCACCAGCTCGGAAACGGCGTCCCCGGTCACGATCCTGACGAGCGAGGATCTCGAGAATTCCGGTCTCACCACCATTTCGGACGCGTTGCGGTCCATATCCGCCGACAACAGCGGCACCATCCCGACCGCGTTCAGCAACGGCTTTGCGGCGGGCTCGTCCGCCGTCGCGTTGCGCGGACTGACCGTGAACTCGACCCTGGTCTTGATCGACGGCCTACGTACCGCCGATTATCCGCTGCCCGACGACGGCACCCGCGGCTTCGTCGACCTCAACACGATTCCGTTCAGCGCCGTGCAGCAGGTCGAGGTGCTGAAAGACGGGGCTTCGTCCATCTACGGCGCGGACGCCATCGGTGGCGTGGTGAATATCATCACGAAGAAAACCTTCCAAGGAGTGGAGGGAAACGCCGAGCTCGGCGACACGCAGGAGGGCGGCGGCTTCAGTCAGCGCTATACGCTGACCGCCGGCCGCGGCAACCTGCAGACCGACGGCTACAACGCGTATATCGACGCCGAATACCAGGGCGACGGCCGCATCAGCGACGCACAGCGGGGCTTTCCGTTCAATACGGACGATCTGGCGTCGATCGGCGGCCTGAACAACATCGGCGGCCAGCCGAGCCTGTTCAACGGCTCCGTCTATGGATCCGTGGCGCCTGCGGTGCTGACCGACGGAAACGTTCTGTCGGGCTCCGCGATCGGCCCGACCCAGCCGCTGCGGCCGTGCGGAGCGGGCACTCAGCAGTCCGTCGACGCGAGCGGCAACGTCTACTGCGCACAGGACTTCCTCAAGCTCACGGACATCCAGCCGGCGGAGGACCGCGGGGGGATCTTGGGCCGCTTCACGGCCCAGCTGAATCCGGCTCTGCAGGCGTTCTTCACCGCGAGCTACTATCAAAACCGGACCATCGAGGACGAGGCGCCGGCTCAGATCGAGAGCAGCACGCCGATCAACACCAACACCATAGCCCTGCCCGCGGTCCTGAGCGACGGTCAGCTCAATCCGAACGATCCCTTCGCCTCGCTGGGCGAGGCCGCCCTGATCAACTACGCATTCGGAGACATTCCGCAGCAGATCCAGCTGGACAATCACCTCTACAGGGCCGTCGGCGGAATCGACGGCAGCGGATCGGGCTGGGATTACCAGGCCTCCATCGACTTGAACCGCGCATCCCTCGACACCGAGGGGATCGGGTTCATCTACGAGCCGCAATTGATCGAGGATGTCGAGAGCGGAGCTTACAGCTTCATCGACCCCGCCTCGAACTCCGCAGCCGTACGTGAGGCGCTGGCACCCGAGCTCAACAAGACCTCGACCAGCGACCTCGACTCCCTCGACGCCAACGCCACCCGGCGCCTGCTCGATCTGCCGGGCGGACCGCTCTCCCTCGCCATCGGCAGCCAGGTCCGCTACGAGGCCGTCCACAATCCCAACATCAACACCAACGACGAGGTGGCGGCCTCCGATGGGACGATCCAGCCGGCATTCACCTTCGGCCACCGCGTCGTGACCGGCATTTTCGGCGAGCTGGAGGCGCCCGTCCTCGAATCCCTGGTGGCCAACGTCTCCGGCCGATACGACCACTACTCCGATGTGGGCGGCGCGTTCTCGCCCAAGGTCGGGATCAAGTTCACGCCCGTCCAGCAGATCGCGCTGCGCGGCACGTATTCTCAGGGCTTTCGTGCGCCGAGCTTCTCCGAGTCGGGCGACAGCAGCGTGATCGGCTACATCCCCTACATCCCCGCGGCGTCGGCTCCGGCCTCGTTCATAGCAGCCCACAACGACGACGCGTACGTTACGCAGCCCTACAACCTCAACGGCTCGACGAACGGCAACCCGCAGATCAAGCCGGAGCGGTCCGACAGCTTCACCCTGGGATTCATTCTCGAGCCCGACGAGCACCTGAATCTCTCGGCCGATTACTACAACATCCACAAGAGGGACGTGATCGGCGGGCCGAACCAGGGAGCGATCCTCGATGACTACTACGCCGGCCTGCCCCTTCCGGCCGGCGTGTCGATCATCGCCGATGCTCCCGACCCCGAGGCGCCCAATGCGTTGCCCCGCCCCCTCGTGATCAACGAGACCTACGTCAATACCAATTCCGAGATGACGGACGGCCTGGATGTCGACCTGCAGGCCAAGCTCGTCCTGCCGCTCGACGTGAGGTGGACGAGCGAGCTCAACTTCACCGATATCTTCCGCTTCGAGTACAACAACGACGGCGTGATCTATGAATACGTCGGGACTCAAGCGCCCTACGGACTTTCATCCGGCGCGGGAACCCCGAAGTATCGCGCGGACTGGGCGAACACCTTCACCTACGGCCGCTTTACCGTCACCGCGACGGCCTACTATGTCAGCGGGATCAACGAAACGGGTGTCGACGTGACCGGCGATCCGTCGGTCTGTCTCTATACGTCCCCTACCGGCGCACCTTTCCCGAGTGGGTGCGACGTCGGCGACTTCTGGGACCTCGATCTGACCGGCCGCTATGCGCTAAGCTCACATCTGACGGTTTACGCGTACGTCGCCAATCTCCTGAACGCCAAACCACCCCTGGATCCAGCGGACTACGCGGGCGGAGTCAACGGCTCGGGGCTCAACTACAATCCCACGTATGCTCAGGCGGGCGCCGTCGGCCGCGCGTTCAAAGTCGGCGTCCAGTTCAATTTTTGATGAGCGAGTGGAGGGCATGCCCCTACTTCGCCTGCAGATCCTGCGTGATCGTCGCCATCTGCTCGATCTCCGCCTCGTGCGGCGCGTCGCGCCACGTTTCCGCGAGGCCGCTCGCGTACCACTCGCGCATCCCCGGCAGATTCAGCAGCCGTTCGACGTAGGACATGCTGGTTGAGTCCAGCGAGAGTCCATACGTCTGGATCCGGAACGCCACCGGAGCGTAGAAGGCATCGACGACGGTGAACGCGCGTCCGGCGAGGAATGGACCGCCAAATCGCCGGAGCCCGTCATTCCACGCTGCGCCGAGCCGGGCAGCCTCTCGCTCGAGCGCCGGCGGGAAATCCTTCAGCCGTGCGCGAATCCCGCAGCTCAAGGAGCAGCAGCTCCGCAGCTCCATGAATCCCGAATGCATCTCCGCTGCGGCGGAGCGAGCCCAGGCCCGAGCCGCGGCGACGAGCCGCCGACGGTGGATCGAAATCTACTTCACGGCGGGCTGCCTA
>JASHSR010000421.1 GCA_030038645.1 Gammaproteobacteria bacterium | reverse complement strand
CACGGCGCCGACGATCACCTGCCGCGCCCACAATCGCGCGAACATACCTCCCAGGCAGGCTCGAATGATTTGAACAGGAGGCTGGGGATCCCAGGAACGGTACCGGCTCTCGGCCGTCCAAGGTGCGCGCATGAGCGCCTTTCGCTGGCCGATCCGGATGCAGATGGCTCGAAGTCGCTCTGCGAGGCTCCGGGGTTGTGAGTCCTGTCGAGTCAGCCGACGCCACTCGACGGTTGGCACCAGCGCGAGAGCCGCGGGAAAGAGCACGACCGCCGCGGCAAGGAGCGCGAAGAGCAGCTCCCTGCCACGCTCGTGATCGCCTCGTCCACTCGCCGCCCAACAGGCAGCGAGCACGACGAGCAGGAACAGTCCCACGGCGGAGGCGGGCCGGCGGGGAGCGAGCGCTCCCGCGAGGGCGATGGCGAGCACGAGCACCGTCGGGACCCAGGCCGGCCATACCGGGTTTCCGGCGAGCGCAGCGACGGTCAGCACGAGCGCCGGCAGGAGCAACGCCGCTGCGAGGAGATTTGCTCGGCGTGTCAGTCGCTGCGATCGGGGCAGGCACGAGCGCTTCGCATCGATGGCGAAAGCGAGCGTCCCCGAGCCGAGCACGTAGGCGAGATAGAGCACCGATAGGGAGAATATGAGTGCGGCGCCCACCGCACCCGCGTAGCCGCCCTTCGTCGCGAGTCGATAGGCGAGCGCGGCGCAACCCCAGGACGCGAACGTCGAGATACCCGGGCGGCCTATCGAGCCCAAGAGTGCCGAGAGGTCTTGCCGGACCCCTCGCATCACCGCGCGACCTCGATGAACAGATCCTCAAGGTTGAGCGCATCGAGGCGTGCCCCAGGCGCAGTGACAATCCCGGGCCAGTCCGCCCCGCGGCTGCGTGCAATCACCAGCGTGATGGAGCCGTCGGGCTGGGGGCGCCGCGAGACCTCACCCGGAATCCGGCTCGCAGGAAGGGCTGCCGACCCGGCGGGCACGCTGAGGCGCGCATGCGTCTCGGCGAGGTCGTCGAGCACGGCATCGACGACGATACGATGGTCGTGCAGGAACACGACGCGTGAGGCGACACGCTCTAGATCCGAGACGATGTGCGTCGAGAAAAATACGGTCGTTCCGCTTTCGGCGGCGCGCGCGACGATCTCGCGGAGGAGATCGCGGCGCGCAACCGGGTCGAGCGCCGCGGCCGGCTCGTCGAGCACCAGAAGATCCGGGTTGACCGCGAGAGCTCGAATGAGCGCAACGCGTTGCCGCTCGCCGGGCGAGAGGCTCGCGAGCCGCCGTTCCGGGGGGATCTTCCAGCGTGCGAGCGAGAGCTCCGCGAACTTGCCGTCCCAGCGCGGGTACTGGCGGCCCACGAACTCGAGCATGTCGCTGACGTGCATCCAGGCGAACGCATCCGGATGCTGCGCTACGTAGCCGATGCGCTGCTTTGCCGCATCGGTCAAGCCGAGCGACGGCTGGCCGAAAGCGAAGGCGCGACCACGACTCGGCTGCTCGAGTCCGAGCAGAATGCGGATGAGCGTCGTCTTGCCGGCGCCATTGCGGCCGATCAGACCGAGCACGGTGCCGGGCGCGACGCTGAGGGACACGTCCCTGAGCACCGCTTGGCCCGCGTAGTGCTTCGTGATCCGATCGCCGCAGATATAGTCGTCGGATGACATCCCGGTATGTACGACGGCACTCATTCGGAGTCCTCCAGGAGTGACCTCAGGCGCTGCACGACGAGGCGTGCGGGCAGATCGAGCTCGCGGGCCTGGCGAGCGATGTCCGCAAGCCGGGGCTGCAGGCGTGCGAGCCGCTGCTCCGGAGATAAAGTGACGCGCGCGACCTGGGCCACAACCATGCCTTTGCCCCGCAGTCGTGTGAGCAGACCCTCCCCCTCCAACTGGCAGTAGGCGCGCGAAACCGTCATGGGATTGATGGCATGCTGAACGGCCACATCGCGAACGGAAGGGAGTACCTCACCTGCAGGCAACTGACCGCTTGCGATCAGGCGGCGCAGCTGAGAGCCGATCTGCTGATAGATCGGCTCGGCCGCGCCCGGCAGTATCGTGAATCGGTCGGCGTTCATCTTATGTGTATTGATATACTAATACACATAGCGTGAACAGTCAAGCGTTGCTCTCATCGCCGGGCGTCTCAACGCATCGGCGACGGATCATCTCGTCTTGCGCGGCCTTGCCTCGAGCACGCTCACCATCGTGGAGGTCGGCGCGATGGACGCTAGGTCGAAGCCTCCTTGCCTAAAGAGCGCGCGGAACTCGGATTCCGTCCGCTCCACACCGCCGGAGAAGGTCATCATCAGCAGATCGAAGTCCTTGGAAAGGGAGGGGTCGTTCCCCGCCGGAACGACACACTCCACGATGATGAGCCTTCCATGCCCGGGCACGGCGCTGCGGCAATGACGCAGGATCTCAACGCACTGCTCGTCCGTCCAGTCGTGCAGAATGTGCCGCATCAGATAGGCGTCCGCCCCGGGCGGCACGACGTCAAAGAAGCTCCCCTCGATCACCCGGCAGCGCTCCGCGACGACGTTCCGCTCGAGCAACTCCTTCGCCCGCGCCGTCACATGGCCGAGATCGAACAGCAATCCGCGCATCTTCGGATAGCGCTGCAATACCGCGCTGATGAGCGATCCGTTGCCCCCGCCGATGTCGGCCAAAACTTCGACCGCACCGAAGTCGTACGCCTCGAGCATCGCTTCGGTCTCGAAGCCATGGAAGCACGTCATTCCGGAGTCGAAGGCCGCGGCGAGCTCCGGGTGTTCCATCATGTAGTCGAAGACCGGCTTCCCGTATACTTTGACGAATCCCGGCTCTCCCGTGCGTACGACATGATCGAGACCGTCGACTCCCGCAAAGACGAGATGGAGCACTTGCGCGCCTGCGTGAAACGAGCCCGTGGCGTGACTGCGGAGCACGCTCGACAGTGCGGAGTGATCGAACTCGCCGGTCGTCGTCTCCCGGAACACGCCGTGGCTTGCGAGACACCGCAGAGTTCGGTAGAGCGATCGCTCATCGGCTCCCGCTGCCTTCGCGAGGTCCGTCGTGGATTTCGGCGAGCCCGGCTCGATGTGGTCGGCAACTCGGAGGTCGGCGACGGTGCACAGGGCGCGAGTAAGAAGAGCACCGACAATGATCGCACTGAGCCGCTCGGTTTCTGGTTGTGCCATACGTTCCGCCTCCCCCTCGTCGCGGGCGAACGCACCATATCAGAGCTCCCGCACCAGCTCGCGATAAGTCAGCGTGTTGTGCCACGTCTCGACGCCGCCAGCAAGCCATTGAGTGAATGGGTCGTGGAGAGGTGCCGGCGTGCGCCGGACGCCCATATTTCCGAAGCCGTGAAATCTTCGTGGTACGACTCGTCGCGGAGCGCGATCGCACTGCGGCGATCGGCGAGCATGAACTCGCCCTTGTAGTCGGCACACCAAGATCGTTGGGTGCGGTCGGCCGGAAGAGGGCGGGTCCACCTCGCCCTCGCTGTTACTTCTGCCGCACTACCGACGCCGGTGAAGCGACAATCGCGTCGTCTGGTCCGTGGCCATACCTCTTCAGCGCGCTGGCGATGAAGCCAGAGGACTTCATCTCCTCGATGAACTCGCCCACGTAACGTGCTGCAGCAGGCCGCCCCTTAGGTACACCGGCTGCCTGCGCAATGGTCATAAAGCCGCCGCTGAGCACGCGTAAGTCAGGCGCCCGCTTTGCTTCAGCGACGAGCACCGTTCTGACTGCGGCCACCGCAGCGAGCTTCTGCTCCAGCATCAACTCAATGGACTTCGGAGTATCTTCGGCGCGTACGATCTGTGCGTGCTTTAATTCACGGCTCAAGAGCAGGTCGTACGCGCTACCAGCTGTGACCGCGATCCGCACTCCCTCGCGATCGACGTCTTCGATCCGCTGAAACGGCGAGTGGGCAGCCACCATATACGTGCCCTCGAGATCAATGTAGGCTGCCGTGAAGTCGATGTTCTTGCCGCGTAGCGGATCGATTGCTAGAAACGCAATGTCCCATACGTTTCCCAAGGCGCTGGCGGTGATCTTTCCGGCGGAATCATACGGGATGAATTCGATCCGCACGCCCACCCGCCGAGCGAGCTCCCGAGCCAAATCCACCGCAAGTCCGCTGAGTTCCCCGGTCGCAGCATCCCGCTTGGCCAGCAATGGGTTGTTGTAGTTGATCGCCACCCTCAGGGTTCCGGTCGGGGCGAATTCTCTTCTGACGACAGCCAAAGAGGCCGTGGACGCGCACGCCGCAAATGGCAGCGCCGCGAGCATTAACGTACAAATTTGCAATTTGATACCGTCCATGTGTGGTCTCGGCCTTCCTTTCACTCCCGAAGGAACGAATCAAGGACACGTAACGAGGCCGCGAAGCCAGCGGAGATCATGAGAACCACCGCCATCAGCATTAGGCCGGTGTTGAATGACCCGGTCAGATCCTTCAGCCAGCCCATCGTAAACGGACCGACGAATCCTCCGAGAGTCCCAATCGAGTTAATGAACGCCAGTCCGCCCGCGGCCGCGCTCCCAGCCAGGAAGCGGGACGGTATAGTCCAGAAAATCGCTCGCGCTGATGAAACACCAATCAGCGCTATCGTGAAAGCTATAAGGCGCGGCGCAAGTCCGGAACACATGACAGAAGCAACTAGGCCTGCCGCCGCGAGCAAGCAGGCCGATGCAAGATCAAGAGTCTGGCGAGCGCGACGGTCAGTACGTCGCGCCCACAATAACATTCCAACACTGGCAGCAAGATACGGTGGCATCGTGAGCATTCCGATCTGTAAATTGGTCAGCGTGTGCTCTTTCAGGATCAGCGGTAGCCAGATGCCGACGCCGTAAGCGCCGAGCGTGAAGCCGAATTGGATTAACGTCAGCGTAAGAACACGGACGTCCTTCAGCGCTGATGCAAAATTGTGTCGAACGTGGACCCTCTGTTCGCTGCTAAGAGCCCCCAGCAGTACATTCCGTTCCTCGGAGGTCAACCATTTCGCGTCGCGAGGGTGGTCGACAAGTACCCAAAGCGCCAGTACACCGAGCGCTACAGCAGGAGCGCCCTCCGCCAAGAATATCCACTGCCAGCCTTGAAAGCCTAGATAATTTCTTATTCCGAGAAGGAGGCCGGCGAACGGGCCGCCAATCAGCGATGACAATGGTATGGCCAGGAGGAACCAGGCGAGTACGCGCGCGCGATAGCGAGAAGGAAACCAAGTGGATAGGTACATTACAACGCCGGGGAAGAAACCGGCTTCGGCGGCGCCCAGGGCGAGCCTCGAGACGTAAAGGCTCTTCGGTCCAACTACCAAGGCGCCCGCGCTGACCGCAATTCCCCACGTGATCATGATACGGCTCAGCCACAGACGCGCTCCTGCCGTTTGCATGATTAGATTGCTGGGTATTTCCAATAAGGCATAGCTAAATGTCGTGAGTCCGGCAGCCCAGCCAAACTCACCCGCCGTCAACCCGAGCGCCTTATTCATCGTAAGCCCGGCATACGCAATGCTGTTGCGGTCCAGGTAATTGACGACGTACGCAATCGCAAGGATCGCGACGAGCCGTTTTGCATTCTTTCTGCATGCGCTAGCAAGAAGGGTCCCTTCTGATAATTCGACAGACAAGCGGATAGTGGCGTCGCCCCTTGCATCATTCATGTGTTATGAACCTTCATGTTGTTCACCCGAACGCAGGGTTGTGCCCAAGTTCGCAAGGACGGGTAAGAAGTGGCAAGCTCCTACGTCAGCGCGACTGGCGCGTTCGCCGATTTGGAGCAAAGCGGTGAACCGCTCGACGAATCCGGCCTGCTCATGGCACCGCTGGTGCGCCGCCCCGCATACTCCGTGCAGCACGGGGAGGATCTGCTGCGCTCCTTCTTTCGCCAAGCCGGTTATGCATCACATAGAACATTAGTTATGCAGTGCTCAATAGTACGGCCGGGAGTTTAAACTCGCGGTTAAGGATTTGCCCCTGATACATGCTCGTCAAGAGCATACCGACAAAGCACTCTCACGCCGAAGGCCACAAGAAGTCCCGACGCAAACTGCGCCAACGTCGATTACTTCCGAGCTCTGCGGCGCTCGCAGTTGGTTTTCGAGCGGTTTGCGCTCGAGAGTGCTGACTCGCTCGCGCTTTCTTGTCCGCATTGCGAGGCTCTCGTCGCGGTAAGGCCGATAGTGGTGTCCCGATCCACCTGACACTTGTCGTGTCCGCAGCAGCATGTAGATACGTCATACCGCCTCTCGCCGCCGAGTTCATCGATCCCGCTCGCTCAGTTTGCCGTCATCAGGCCGGGCGGTATTGTCGTAAAGTTGACAGTCTTCTGCGCGAATTTGGAGTGCAATGCCGTGCGCTCTTCAGGAGCCTGTAATCGCGTGCAGTATGTGAATCTTGTTGATGTGGCGCATAGACTGGCCTGTCCGAGAGCTGTTGACCGGCCGAAGACTGCTGACCGCAGAGCCAAAACAAGAGCAGTGGACGGCAACGCTTTAAGCGCGCTCGTGTCGCTTCCCTATCTCGGCCGCTCGCGTCCGAAAGGCAGCCCTGACATGTGGTTTGCGGCTCGAGAGGAAGAAACGAGTGCGAAGTACGGTTTTCGATCGGGTGAGATCTGGAATGAGCAAGAAGCGCCGATGGGTATTTGAGATGACTGTGACGTGCCTAGCGCTCGTCGCGGCGGCAGCCGTAAGGGCGCGGGTCACTCGGTTCGACGTGCTCTCGGTTGATCCGAATGCGCTCGGTGGGAGGTCGTTCGGCAACGTCGGACGCTATATACTCATTAAGGCCCGCGCCACAGTTGCAGTCAATCCGGCCGATCCGCGCAACACAGTCATTGCCGACCTTGA
>JASHSR010000038.1 GCA_030038645.1 Gammaproteobacteria bacterium | reverse complement strand
CGGCCTCCGTGAGGGGGCCGGCTCCCTGCAAGGCGACGGTCGTCCGGCGGCGGGGCGCCGCGGCCGGAGGTGGTTTGCGCGTCGATGCGGTCGTTGCTCATTGAGTGCACGAATATCGGGCGGCAAAACCGGCGTCTCGGCCCGCCGGATCGGCGCGCGGGGGCGCTCTGCACGGCTGCGGCCTTTGCGCTACTATGACAGCGGTGCCCACTTTGTCGAGATCACATAAGCGCCGTTCGCTCAATGTCCACGTCCGCACTACCTTGAGCCTCCTTCAGACCGCGTCCGCCGAGACGGCGGAGCGCCGCGGCCCGAGCGAGCGTCAACGAGCCTCACGGAGATGAACAACCCCGCCGATTCCGACCCGTCGAAGGAGCTGGTCTTTCCTCGCTCTCATCGGCTGATCCGTCATCTGACCCTGCTCTACGGCATCGGCACCTTGGCGGTTGCGATGTTCCTCGCCCTCGCTCTGCTGCCCGGCTCCGTCCTCTCGCGTACCGGGGCCGTGGCGCGGGAGGCCGTTGCAGGCGGGCTCGGAGCCATGACGCTCTCGGCGCTGCTTCTCGCGCTGACCGCTCTCACCGGCACGCTCGCTTTGACCGCGGCGCGGTTCCGATATTCTATGGCACTGGAGGAGCTCGCAGGCGCGCCGCTCCCGCGCCGGCTCGAGCGCCATGCGGATCCCGGCTTCGCCGGGCGCATGGGGCAGGCCTTGATCGCGCCGGCCGGGGCCGTCTGCATCTGGATCGCTATCCGATACATGTGGCCGGCGGGCGCCGGCGCGCACGTCGCCGCGAGCGCCGACATCGCGGCGGCATTTGTATTCGGGATCGCGTTCGTCTCGCTCGTCTGCGAGCGGGTCCTCAATGCCTTCCCGCAGCCCCAGCTGCCCGAGGCGCCGACGCTCCGGCGGCTGCTGCTGCTCGCGACTTTGATCCTGGCCGCGGGAGCGTGCATCGAGCTCGGTCGCGGCGCCGAGCTGCGCTGGCTCACCTGGCCGGAGCTCGTCGTAGTCTGCATTCCGGGCGTCGCGGCGGCGGAGCTCGCGGTGCGCTCGCTCGCTCGGCTGTTCCTGCCTCAACGCAACCCCGAGGACGCTCGGGCCGTGACGGACAGCATTCTCGCCGCCCTCATCACGGGCGGCCCGCGTGCGCCGGGCACGTTGCTTCGGACCCAGTTCGGCCTGGACTTCGCCCGCAGCTGGGCGCTGTCGTTCCTCTCGGCGGCGCTGCTCCCCGCGGTCGCCGGCACGGCGCTGCTCTGCTGGGGCTTGAGCGGGCTGAAGCTCATCGACCTGCAGCACCGGGGAGTCTACGAGCGATTCGGCGCCCCGGTTGCCGTGCTGGGGCCCGGCCTGCACCTGCTGCTGCCCTGGCCGTTCGGCAGGCTCCGTTCGGTCGAGTACGGCACCATTCATTCGGTTCCGATCGGCGTTGACCAGTCCACGACGACGGCCGCCGCGAAGCCGATCGGCGCCGAGGCCGTGCCGCCGGTGACCCTCAATCGGCTCTGGGAGACCGCCCACGCCGATCAGGCCCACTACCTCGTGCCGAGCCCCGGCGCCGCGGAGCAGAGCTTTCAGAGTGTCGACACCGAGATCTACGTATTGTATCGCGTGGGCCTCACCAACACCGCCGCCTTGCAATCGCTCTATACGGTCGCGGATCCCGAGTCCCTCATCAAAGCGGCCGCGAGCCGTCTGGTGCTGCGTTATTTCAACTCGCGGACGCTCGATGAGGTGATCGGCGCGCAGCGGGACAACGTCGCGGGCATGCTGAGGGCCCAGCTCGCCGTGGACCCGGACGTGCGCAACGCGGGAATCGATATCGTCTCGGTGCTGATCGAGGAGATTCATCCGCCCGCGGGCGCCGCGGCCGCTTACCACGCGGTGCAGGCCGCTCAGATCGACGCGAACGCCAGCATCTCGAACGAGCTCGGGCGCGCGAAGCGCACGGCGGGCGTCGCGCAGGAGGAGGCCCATCAGCTCAATACCGTCGCCGATGCACGCGCGGCCGAGCTCGTCCACGCCGCCGATGCCGTGGCGTATCGCTTCGCCGCGGACCGCCGCGCGTACGAGGAGGGCAGGCGCTCGTTCCTGCTCGAGCGCACGCTGAGCGCGAAGGTCGCCGCGTACTCGCGGGCGCACATCACGCTGGTCGATCATCGGCTGAGCTCCGATCAACACCCGATCCTCGACCTGCGCGCGCTCGCCGCCGCGCCGGCGTCCGGTGGGGGGCTCGGCGGCGTGCAAAGCGGACAAAGCGGGACGGGCTCGCCGGGCGCGAGCTCGGGGAGTGCAGGCTCGGCCGGAGCGGGTGCCGGCAGCATGCTGCTGCCGATCACTCCGGCGATCGTGCCCGGGGACTGACGCCATGACCGCATCTGCGAGCGCCTGACAGCTTATGTTCATCAATCCTCCCACCGGCGGCTCTTCTCGAGGCGACGCCCGCGAGCGGCGCTTCGGGCCGCAGCTGCGCATCGGCGTCTCGGCGCTGATCCTGCTCGCCGCGATCGCCGCGGCGTGCATCGTCATGGTGCCGGCGGGCGAGGCGACCGTCATCACGCGCTTCGGCAACCCCGTACGGGTCGTGACGCAGCCCGGCCTCGCCTGGAAGCTTCCGGCGCCGATCGAGAGCAGCATTCCCATCGACCTGCGGCTGCGCACGACCTCCACGGGGCTGCAGGACGTGGGGACACGCGATGGATTGCGCGTTCTGGTGCAGGCCTACGTCGCCTGGCAGGTGCCGGACGATCCCGAGCGCGTGCGGCAGTTCCTGCGCTCCGTGCGCAATCAGCCGGATGAGGCGGCGCGCCAGCTGCGCAGCTTCGTCAACGCGGCGCTGCACATCACCTCGAGCAATTTCGAGCTGAGCGATC
>JASHSR010000420.1 GCA_030038645.1 Gammaproteobacteria bacterium | reverse complement strand
AACGCGGAGCTCGACGACCTCATCATCGCGCGCTCGGACGGCACGCCGACCTACAATTTCTGTGTCGTGGTGGACGACATGGACATGAAGATCACGCATGTGATCCGTGGAGACGACCATCTCAACAACACACCGCGGCAGATCAATATGCTGCGGGCGCTCGGCGGCGAGCCTCCGGCGTATGCCCACCTGCCGATGATTCTCGGAGCGGACGGCGCGAAGCTCTCGAAGCGGCACGGCTCCGTGAGCGTGCTCCAGTACCGGGACGAGGGGTATCTCCCGGAGGCCCTCCTCAACTACCTTGCGCGCCTCGGCTGGTCGCACGGCGATCAGGAGATCTTCACGCTCGATGAGCTCATCGCGGCGTTCGACATCCGCGATGTGAACAAGGCCGCCGCGGCCTTCAATCCCGAGAAGCTGCTGTGGGTCAACCAGCAGCACATGATGCGGGCGCCGCTCGCGCAGCTCGCGCCGCTCCTCGGCGCGCAGCTCGCTCGGCTCGGCATCGACTGCGGCGACCTGCCGCTGCTCGAGGGCGTCGTGGCGCTCCAAAGGGAGCGCGCCCGCACGATGAAGGAGATGGCCGAGAACAGTCGGTATTTCTTCCTGCCCCGGGTGGAGCTCGACGAGCAGGCGGCTCGCAAGCACCTCGGCCCGGACGGCGCCGCGGTGCTCACCCAGGTGAGCGCGCGCTTGCGGGCGCTTCCGCAATGGTCGGCCGAGCAGATCCACGGGGCCCTCGGGGCACTCGCTGCCGAGCTCGGCGTGGGGCTCGGAAAGGTCGCACAGCCGCTGCGCGTCGCGCTCTCGGGCGGGGCGGTGTCACCGCCGATCGATGCGACGACCGCGCTGATCGGCCGCGAGCGGGCGCTCGATCGCATCGACCGCGCGGTCGAGTGGTCCCGACGCGTGAGCGCATGACGCACGCGAGGCGTGCAAGGCGCGGGGGCGCATGATGCGCGCGGGTGCATGAGGACGTGAGGCGCACGTGAGCGCATGAGCGCATGAGGAAGGGCTCGTTGGAGCTTTGGGGAGACCAACGCCGTGAAATTCACTGGGTCGACGATCACGATCGGGCCGCTCACCGCGCCCGACTGCATGCCCTTGTTCCGCTGGTTCAACGACACCGAGGCGGCCCGGCTCGATCTCGCCTATCGCCCGATCGACTGGGCTACCCACAAGGCCTGGTTCGACACGGTCGGCCGGGATGCCTCGAAGGTGCTGTTCGCCGTCCGCAAGATCGGGCAGACGGGACTCGTCGGTTGCGTGACCATCGCCCAGATCCACAGCGTGCATCGGTCGGCGGAGCTCGGCGTGCGCATCGGCGAGGAGAAGGACCGCGGCCAGGGCTTCGGCCGTGAGGCCCTCGGACTCGCGCTGAACTTTTGCTGGCGCTATCTCAACCTGCAGCGCGTGTGGCTGCACGCCTTCGAGCACAACGAGCGAGCCATTCGCGTCTATACCCGCGCAGGATTCGAGCGGGAGGGTCTGCTCAGGCGCGCGGCCTACATCGACGGCGAATGGGTGGACGTGGTCGTGATGGCTATGTTGCGGCCGAGCAATGAGCCCGCGAGCTTGGTATGATCGCGGCCCGCTCGCGCCAGGATGCGCGGGGCACGCCGGGTCGGATGGCGTCTTCTGACGCAAATTCAAGGAGTTGCAGGGACGGCTGCGAGGAGGGCATCCACGGAGCGCACGAGGCAGGGAGGCGGCGCGGTTTGCAAGCCGGGAGTGGGGCCATAGCTCAGCTGGGAGAGCGCTTGCATGGCATGCAAGAGGTCGGCGGTTCGATCCCGCCTGGCTCCACCATGAAAATCAAAATCCTACAAGAACGGATAGCGTTCGCCGCTGCAAAATCTGGAGAATCCCATGCCACCTGCAACAAGGATCTCGCCTGCGCTTCTGGTGGCATTGCTGATCGCTCCCGCATGCTTCGCCGCCCACACTCATCTGCCGGCCCACAGCACATGGAAGCTGAACGCCGCGCGTTCCAACTTTGGCGGGGGCCCCACCATGGCCGACCAGTTCACTGTCCTCACCGACACCGATGCATGGTTCGCCTACACCGAGGTCGTAACCGGCAGCAATGGCGAGATCACAAAGTTCTCCTGGAGCGGTCCGCACGATGGCACCCTGCACCCGATCGTCGGCATACCCAACGCCCGCGTCGGCTTCAACGCATCGAACAACACCGCCCACATGGAATCACCGAGCAGCTCTCTCCGCGTACGCATCGAACTCTCCCCTGACGGCAAAACGCGCACCGAGCACGCCATCGTGAGATTCAAGAACGGCAAGGTCTACCACGAAACCTGGGTCTACGACCGCATCCAGTGAGGCGGGCCGCGTCTGCGCTCACGCGTCTCTAATGCCGGGTGCCCAGCCGGCCGTACCATCGACAAAGTGAACCTCGATCTTGTATTCCGAGCTCATCGAACGCTAGATGTGCTCGATCATTCGAGCGCGGTTCGCCTCCACGGCCTTGGTGATCTCGCGGAGGGTCGCCTTGCGCACGGGGTAATCCCTGGACACCGTGCTCAGGCGACCGGCGACCTCCGCCATCCGGTCGATGGTCTCGATCGCTCGACTCTCGCGGATGTCAGCTCGGTGGGCGAGCTCGAGAATGGCCGATCGGGATATCTTGCCGGCTTCACCGCAGACGTCCATCTGGTGTTCCCCATTCGGACCATGATTGAATGTCAGGTCATAGGCCGGAGAAACGCGCCAGTGACCGCTCTTCTCCATGCGGAAGGAGAAGTTCTTCGGGTGGTCGTCGTGGTTATTGAATATGACGTTGAAGACGCAGCGATCGAAGGCGGCTTCGACCTCCCTGACATCAAGGGTGATCTTGCGCGTCAGGCGCAGCAGGTTCAGATAATCCAGGGACGACGGCAACCGGAAATCCACCTGAGCGGCGCCGGCGGCCGTATGGATCGGCACTCGCATGCCGCTCTCCCGATCGAACCGCCGGATGCCAAATGCAGTCGTCTGCCCCCGCTCGGTCTTGCCCAGCTCGAAATATCGGGTCTCGGGGATCGCGAGGTCAGCCCGCCGGGCGAGGTCTGCATAGAGCTGTTCCACTGCAGAGACTTCCGGGTGTTCCCGGTCGCCGGGAAACTTCACCATCCAAGGCAGTCCCAGGGACTTCTCCGTGGTCCATGCTTGGTCCGTGACGGGATCGATATTCACTAGCACCTTGGGACGAGCCCCGTGCGGAGAGCCGCCGAGCTTCACGTACGTGCGCAAGAGATCGGTGCTCTTGCCGTCCATGAGGTATCGAGATTCCTCGGCGAGAGCCATGAGGTCCACCGTCTCCTGCAGCAGATCGCTCTCGGTGCTAGGGCGGTACGTCAGGGCGCCCATCGTCCTGCTGCCGAGGAAGGCGAGTCGATCGAGCGGCGAGAGCCTATGGGTGTCGATGCCACGCTGGCGCATCACCCGGTCCATCAGCAGCAGACCCCAGCCGTCTGGGAGACTGTCGCTGATGAGTCCCGGCAGGTGAGACTGGAAGTCGGGGAAGCCGCCGAGAGCGCCCGCTTGCAGGCGCAGCGCATGCGATGACAGTTCCAGGCCGCGGCGCAAGGCTGCCCCGCTGTACTCGAACAGGAGCTGTCGGCCGTCATCGGCCAACAGACCCAGATCGAACTTCTCACCCCAGCCCTCATAGACGACATGCAGCTTCTTCATCGTGCCGACCCCTTGCGCGAGCGCGGCGCCCGCTGACGCTCACGGCTGGCCAGCTCCATCTCGCGGATCGAGTGAACCTTCGTTTCGAGGACCGGGTCCAGGTCCTCCGCGCGACCCAGTGCAACAGTGGCCCGGAGGAAGGTTTCCAGGGTCGATTGGCCGCTGCTCTCGAGGTTTCTAACCGCGCGAGGCGATAGGCCCGCGCGCGCTGCGAGTTCCGCCTGGGTGAGCCTCTGGTGGAGGCGCAGCTGCCGCAGCCGCCGCCCCAACTCGCTAGAGATTTCCGGAACCGATGAGAGAGAGAACATCGCGACGCCCCTCGCTCTTTTAATAGGCGTAATTATACCGCTTAAGGCATACTTTACAAGTTAAGAGGTATATTTGAGCCCCCTAAATGGACACGGGGAATGCGTCTCATCCTCGAGACCGTGGATGCGCGCGGCGGTGAGCGGCTGATGGCGTTCGACCTCTTGCATGGCATGCAAGAGGTCGGCGGTTCGATCCCGCCTGGCTCCACCAATAAGAACTAAAGGATTGCGGCTCCTCCTCTAGAACGACCCACCCAAACGGGTTGTACGGCTTTTTGGGGGAGGAAGCGGAATGCGCGTCGCTCTATTGGCTATTTTGACCATCTTCACGTGCGGCACCGCCTGCGCGGCGGGCGGGAACTGCGGGCGACTTGCGACGCTGAGATTGCCGCACACGAGAATTACGATCGCCGAGATCGTTCCCGCAGGAACATTCGTCCCAGCGAAGCCGTTCTCGCGAGTGCGGAGACAATGCACCGAAGCGCCGAGAGCTTCCTGCCGCTGGATAAGCTCCTGCTGCTGCACGCCGCGGTGCTCAAGGCTTGTGATGCGCTCGACGGAGTCACCGACGGGGTGATCGCGGATCCGCTGCACTGCAAATTCGATCCCGGCCAGATCGAATGCACTCGCGGCAACTTCCTGTTCCGCGCCGAGATAGCTCGTATCCCGCCGCCGGCTCCGCTCAGCGGAGCGACTGTGACGCGCGTCTCAAGCCCCCGCCTCAATCTTTGATCCATTCGCTGGGCAACACCGCCCGGTCGCCTAGTCTTGCTGGCCATATCGCGAGCTCGCGGAGCTCGAGAGAGGTTTGCACGATGGCGAGCAGGGCGGATCACATTGCGAGCTCGGATACCGCGCTCAATCGGCGCCTGCAGCGGCTCGGGCTCGAGGGCCACGAGGAGTCCTGGATCGACCGCTACGTGCTGTGCCATCACTTGGTGAGCCCGCACACCGCGCTGCCTCGCCAGAAGTTCGAGGCGACCGCACGCTTCATCCGCGATCTCGTCGCGCACCGCTGGGCGCGGACGCGCCTCTCGCGAGTCGAGGCGAAGCCGAAGCGCGTGTACTACCTGTCCATGGAGTTCCTCCTCGGGCGGTCGCTGCGCAACAACATGATGAACCTCGCGGCCGAGCCGACCGTGCGCCGCGCGATGCAGCAAGAGGGTTGGGACCTGCACGAGCTCATCGAGGAGGAGCCGGACGCCGGGCTCGGCAATGGAGGTCTCGGGCGCCTCGCGGCGTGCTTCATCGATTCGCTCGCGACGCTGCAGTACCCGGCGATCGGCTACGGGCTTCGCTACGAATACGGCATCTTCCGCCAGAGCATTCAGCAGGGGTGGCAGGTCGAGCGACCCGACGACTGGCTGCACAACGTGGACCCCTGGGAGGTGAAGCGTCCCAACCGCACCTATGCGGTGCCGCTCAACAGCTCGTTCGCGCTGCAGGGCGCGAGCATCACCGTACAGCGCAACCGTCCGTCGAGCCTGCTCGGCATCGCCTACGATCGGCCGGTGGTCGGCTACGGCGCTCACTGCATCAACACGCTGCGCCTGTGGGCGGCGGTCGCGCCGAACTCGCTCGATTTTGCGGAATTCTCCCACGGCGACTTCGCCGGCGCGGTGATGCAGAGCGTCGCCGCCGAGTCGCTCACCCGCGTGCTCTATCCGGACGACTCGACGCTCGCGGGCCGGGCGCTGCGGTTCCTGCAGCAGTACTTCCTCGTGAGCTGCTCGCTGCAGGACATCATCGCGCGCCTCCGCGAGGACGGCTCGGATTGGTCCCAGCTTCCAGAGCGCGTCGCCATCCAGATGAACGACACGCACCCGGCGCTCTCGGTCGCGGAGCTGATGCGGCTGCTGGTCGATGAGGCGCACCTTCCCTGGAACGATGCCTGGGATCTGACGGTGAGGACGCTCGCCTATACGAATCACACCCTGCTGCCGGAGGCGCTCGAGCGCTGGCCCGTCGAGCTCTTCGAGGTGCTCATCCCGCGGCATCTCGAGATCATCTACGAGATCAATCACCGGTTTCTCGAGGACGTCCGCCGACTCTTTCCGCGCGACGACGGGCGCGTGCAACGCATGAGCCTCATCGAGGAGGGCCCCGTCAGGAAGGTGCGCATGGCGCATCTCGCCGTCGTCGGCTCGCACAGCACCAACGGTGTCGCCGCCATCCACTCGGAGCTGCTCAAGACCCGGGTGCTGCCGGACTTCGCCGAGATGTTTCCAGCCCGCTTCAACAACAAGACCAACGGCGTGACACCGCGCCGCTGGCTGCAGCAGGCGAACCCGCACCTCTCGGAGCTGATCACGCGTACCATCGGTCCGGCCTGGATCACGGAGCTCGCCGAGCTGCGCGACCTGCTGCATTTCATCGACGACGAGGCCTTCCGCGAGGAATTCCGCGCCGCCAAGCGCGCCGCGAAGCTCGCGTTCGCGAGCTGGCTTAAGGCAACCTCAGGGCACATCGTCGACCCGGCCGCGATCTTCGACGGACACGTCAAGCGCATCCACGAGTACAAGCGCCAGCTGTTGAATGCGCTGCACATCGTCGTGCTCTATGACAGGCTGCGGCGGGATCCCGATCAGGCGCTCACTCCGCACGTGTTCTTTTTCGCCGGCAAGGCGGCGCCCGCGTATCATCTCGCGAAGCTGATCATCAAGCTCATCAACAACATCGCCGAAACCATCAACGGCGATCCGCTCGTCCGCGGCCGCCTGCAGGTGCTGTTTCTCCCGGAGTACAACGTCAGCATGGCCGAGCGGCTCATTCCGGCGTGCGACGTGTCCGAGCAGATCTCCACCGCGGGGTTCGAGGCAAGCGGGACCGGCAATATGAAGTTCATGATGAACGGCGCCCTGACGATCGGCACGCGGGATGGGGCGACGGTCGAGATGGCGGAGGAGGCGGGTGCGGAGAACCTATTCCTCTTCGGACTCACGGCGCAGGAGGTGGCGGAGAGCGCCGGCTGGTACGACCCGAACTGGCACTACGCGAACGAGCCGGAGACCCGGGCGGCGCTCGACCTCATCTTCTCCGACCACTTCAGCCGCAATGAGCCGGGCGTCTTCGGTCCGATCCGCGACGCGCTGCTGGTGCACGGCGATCCGTTCAGGCACCTGGCGGATTTGACCGACTATGCGCGCGCGCATCGCGAGCTCGCGGCCCTGTACCAAGACCGCGACGCGTGGACGCGCAAGGCGATCGTCAACGTCGCCTGCAGCGGCAAATTCTCGAGCGACCGCACCATCGCGGAATACGCCGATCACATCTGGAATCTGAAGCCCTCTCCGGTTCGCTGAGGGTCCGACGCGGCGCCGGGCCGGCGCGGCGCGCCGCAGCCCCGGGAGGCCTGCGTCACGCCGCAGCCCCGGGATGATCCCTCACCCCGGGGGTTGCGCATCGACTCGAGCGAGTGGCCCGCGATCCCTGCATGCGCCACTCGGGAATGCCACTCCGTCGGCATCGCCTCGAGGCGAATCATTTCGAGGCGACGCGCATCAGCAGCGCAT
>JASHSR010000419.1 GCA_030038645.1 Gammaproteobacteria bacterium | reverse complement strand
GCCCGGCGCGGCGGCGCCGCGAGGCCCCCTTCCGCCCCCTGCTCCGGTGCCTGAGTCTCAGGGCACGTTCGTGCGCAGTGAGCGCAAGATCGGCCGCAACGAGCCGTGTCCCTGCGGCTCGGGCAAGAAGTACAAGCACTGCCACGGCGCCCTCACGAGCGTGGAGTAGGTCGAGTGGCGGCGCACCCGCCGGCCGAGGCCCAGCGGCCGCTCGTCCGCGTCGTCGCGGGAGCGCTCTTCGATGACGGCGGGCGAGTCCTGATCGCCGAGAGGCCCGCCGGCAAGCACATGGCCGGCCGGTGGGAATTTCCGGGCGGAAAGGTTGGCGCCGGCGAGGGCGACGAGCGGGCGCTGCGGCGCGAGCTCGCCGAGGAGCTCGGCGTCGAGGTCCTCGCGGCGCGCCAACTCCTCACGCTCACGCACGAGTACGACGACCGCATCGTCGAGCTCTCGATGTGGATCGTCGAGCGGTATCGCGGGGAGCCGAGGAGCCTCGATGGACAGCGCCTGAAGTGGGTGTCCGTCCGGCAGCTGCCCGATGAGGACATTCTCGAGGCCGACCGGCCGTTCATCGAGGCGCTGCAGTTGCTGCGCTGAGGGGCCGGTGAGCCTGCTCAGCGAGCGGGCGGCCAACGGGATCGGGCAGCGGCGTCGGCCAGCGGGATCGGCCAGCGGGGTCGGCGGGAGGGGGTCTGTTACAATGAGTCCTCTCTGCGGCGACCGAACGGACCGACATGGCATCTCAATCCGACATCCCCGACATCAAGCTGGACCCGAACGGCCTGTATCGCGAAGAGATCATCACCGACCGCAAAGCGGGGACGCTGCGGCGCCTAACGCCCATCAAGATCGACGGCTCGACGGACGGTACGCGGGCCGTGCTCTTCTCCGGCCAGACTCAGCTGCTCACGCCGGCAGGGGTCCTGCCGCTCGCGTTCGACATCGAGGCCTCGACGCTCGAGGACGCGCTCAAGAAGTTTCCCGACGCGATGAAGGCGGCGCTCGATGAGGCGATCGAGGAAGCGCGCGAGTACCGCCGCGAGGCCGCATCGCGCATCGTCGTGCCGGAGGTAGGCGGTGGCGCGCTGGGCCCCGGCGGGCCCGCCGCGGGGGGCGGGAAGATCAAGTTTCCTTGACGCGTCGCGGTGTCGCCGCGCCGCGGACTGCGACGCGTTGCGGCGCGGCGCGAAGCGAAGTCAGGCAGCGATGACTCGTTGCGCGAAACTCCTCGGAGATGCGCGCATCCCGCGCGAGGAGCGTCCAGTACTCATCCGCCAGCCGACGTGCGAGGGGCCACACCGCGAGCGTATCCGCCGTGGGGTCTGGAGCTTGGAACTCACGTTCCACGATTTGATCGTTCTGCGGCGCAAACAGCATCGGTAGCACGTCGTACGCAGGGCCGAGGTCGAAGCGACCCTCATATCGGTCAAACAGCGTAAGGTTGCCGAAGTGACGGTCGGTGTTCGCCACCAACGTGCTGAACGCCTCGAGCAAGCGAACGCGATCGAGGTCTTCGTGAGAGAGAAGACCGTCCTTCTCGAGGCGAGCTGCTGAATTCGACCATCGATCCAGTCTCCCGTAGCGTGACGCGTCGAGAGCAAGTAGCGAGACGACGCCTCGACGTCCTTCTTCGCCGATTCGATCGAAGCGCTCCACTTCGAGGAACGTCCGGCCCTCGAAGTCGAATACGGCCGAGCGGCATGCAGCAACGCCGTTCCCGGCCAAGTGCTCGTGGGCGATGTGCTCGGCCACGAGCAGGTCTGCCCAGCGCTGACCGACGCGCGTCGCGCGGTTTGGTGAGAACTTCACGATCACGTGCGTCCGGTGCCGCCCGTCATCCAGCATCGCCGTGAACTTGGGGTGCTCGCCCTGGGTACTCGAGCCTGGAAGGCCGCCCGCCATGACCGTGTTTGCAAGGGCCGGGTATTCGGTCGTGCGATTTGCAGCGGCGACCGGTTGCCGCCGGCGCAGTGAGCTCAGATAACCCTCCAGCGCTTCTGCACCAGCGATCAAATCGCCGACGGTATCGAAGTCTCGGCGAGTGAGGTAGGCGAGGTAATGATCGTCGGTCCAGTCGACGATTCTGGGCGGCAGCGCGAGCTCCGGATAGGCGCCAGGTATCGCTCGGCCGAGGAATCCCCCCGGGCGCTGATCCTGCAGGAAGTAGGGAATGCCCTCCGTGACTCCGTAGAGGCGCGGCCGGTCGCAGTCCGAGAAGTAGTGAAAGCGTGCGAGCGCATGGAGGTGGCCGAGCTCGTGAATGGCGCCCTGCTCATCGACCTGGAAAAGCGGCCACTTTGACCCGGCTCCGGGGACGGTCCGAAGCAGTCCGTACTTCACGCTCCGGGCCGCTCCGATCCTGATGACGCGCCCTTCGCGCTGCAGCGCTTGCATCGCGCGGGAGAGGACCGGCTGGGAAATGCGAAGCGCGCGGATCAACTCGGCCGCAGTCGTCGGACCGTCGCTGAGCCGATCGGTTATCGATGAGGGGGACAGCGGCATGAATAGATTATAGGATAAATATCAGAAAATGATAGTTATTATATTTCAATAGCTTATACAAATATAGAATAAATAGACGCATAGATAAGATATGCATTGCGAGCCTGTCGCGCTCGACTCGTGGTTTGCGACTCAACGGGTCGCCTGCTTGGCGCTCACGACCTTCGCTTTTGCCGGTCACGCCTCTTCTCTGGGCGATGGCTCGAGCGTGGCGTGGCCTCACTTGGGCGCGCGGGGCGGTGAGTCGACGTCGTCCGCGCTCGGCGCCGGACTCTCTCCGCTATCCGGCGGCGAGGTCTCACCGGGGATGCCCCGCTGCTCGCTGAGCCACGCGCCGAGGTCGATCAGCTTGCAGCGCTCGCTGCAGAATGGCCGGAACGGCGAGACCTCGGACCATTCGATGGACCGCCCGCAGGTGGGACACTTGACGCGGGCCGCGCTCAAGAGCGGCAACTCCCGAGCGCTAAGTGCAGCAGCTCAGCATGAACCGCACGTCGCCTTCCGCCTGGGTCGAGCGCGAGGCGAGGCCGTTCCACGCGAGGAAGCGGATGCTGCAGCGGTAGTGGCTGCCGCTGATCTCGGGATACAGGCCGAGCGAGGACGGAAGCGAGATGCGCAGCAGCTGCGAGGGCGAGTCGCGATCGAAGGTGATGTGGAACACTCCGGCCTGCGCCGTCTCCTCCCGAGCGCGGCCGCTCTGGCGGGTGAGCCAGAGCAGCTCCGCGATGGTGTCGCACAGCGGCCGCAGCATTCCGAGCCACTGGCCGAAGGCGTGCATCCGGGCTTCCGTAGGCTGGCTCAGCCAGTAGAAGTAGTCGGGCAGGTCGAACTCGCAGGTGCCGCCCGGGATCGCGCTGCGGTGCTTGATGGCGTTCAGGAACTCCGAGTCCCGGAGCGGCTGCAGGAACACGGAGCCCGAGCCGAGCAGATCCGTCCGCAGGCGCACGAGGTTCGACATGACCGTGCGGAGCCGACTGTCGTCCACCCCGGGCTTGGACTGGTACTCGCTCAGGGTCGCGAGGTGTCGCTCGAGCTCCTTCAGCACGTCGGAGCGCGTGTCGCTGCGCGTCGTGATTGCGAGAATGTCGAGCAGGCTCGACATGGCCGCCCGGCTGCCCCACTGGCTCGGGGTCTCGTTATGGAAGAGCGCCTGGTTGTAGAGGAAGTCCAGCCGCAGAAAGGTGCGCATCCGCTCATTGAGCGGCTGCTCGAAGATCAAGACCTCGTCTTGACCTGCGGGAGAAGCATCTTGCGCTGGATCGGCGGTCTCGGCCATCGACGTATTGTGCGCGACGCGGTCGCCGCCCGTAAACGGCTGGCCGGCCCGCGGAGGCGTCAAGTTGGCGCTTGGGTCGCGAGTTGACGATATCTCGAGTGGTGCTGCTCCACCTGGGCGCGCAGGGAGTGGAGGTCGCCGTCGTTCGTGATGACCTCGTCGGCCGCCGCCAGCCGCACGGCCCGTGAGGCCTGAGCCGCGAGAATCGCCCGGGCCTCATCGAGGGTCGAGCCGTCGCGCGCCTGCAGACGCCGGATCTGCAGCTCCTCCGCGCAGTCCACGACCAGAACGCGATCCACGAGCGGCGCGTGATCCTTCTCGACGAGCAGGGGCATGACGAGGATCTGGTAGGGCCCGCCGGCCGCCGCCGAGCGCCGCTCCATGGCCTCGAAGATCGCCGGGTGCGTCAGTGCCTCGAGGTCCGCTCGGGCCTCAGGGTCGGCGAATACGACGCGACGCAGGGCTCGCCGATCGAGGCTGCCGTCGGCGCCGATGAACTCCGCGCCGAATCGCTCGGCGATGCGCCGGAGGAGCGGCGTCCCGGGAGCGGTGACCTCGCGCGAGAGCGCATCGGTATCGATGATCGGCACGCCGAGCGCGGCGAACAACCGGGCGACGGTCGTCTTGCCGCTCGCGATGCCGCCGGTGAGCCCGACGCGAAGGATTCGTCGCTGGCCATCCACGGAGCGGAGCTTACACGGGCCGAAGAACACCGGTGTACAGCGTGCCGAAGCGAGTCGATCGCGCAGCAGTCGGCGAGTCCTGGGCAATGTAGCG
>JASHSR010000418.1 GCA_030038645.1 Gammaproteobacteria bacterium | reverse complement strand
GGCCGGCGAGATTCGATCGGAGACGAGCGCATAGGAGACGAACGGCATCAGCACGTTCGGGCTCATCTGGATCGCCTCGTACGTCGTCCCGGGCGGCAGCCCGGGCAGCTCCTGCGCAAACGCCGAGTCGACGCGCAGGAGCGCCTGGTCCATGTCGAAGCCCCAGGGGAAGTCGACGAAGATCTCGGCGGAGCCGCGGGAGGTGGTGGACACCACTTCCACGGCGCCCGGAACGGCACGCGCCACCTCCTCGAGCGGCTGCGTCACATCGATCAGCATCTGTCTCGCGGGCATGCTGCCCGCGCTCACCTCGATGCGGATCCGGGGGAAGCTCACGACCGGGAAGAGGCTCACTGGAAGCGCGCTTCCCGCATAAAGGCCCGCAAGCCCCAGCGCGATCGTCACGCACAGCAGCGGCCTGCGGTAACGCTCGAGGAATCGAGCGAAGGTCATCGCCCGACGCTCGCCGTGTGACCGGCGAGCCGCACGGACATGCCGTCCTTCAGCTGATAGTTGCCTGCGAGCACGAGCGGAGCGTGCGTATCGAGCGCACCATCGACCGTGTCCTCGGTCTCATCGCTCCCGAGCACGCGCACCGGCACGATCTTGGCCCTCCCGCGGACCGCTTGGACGACGTACGGGTCGCCGTTGTCGTCGACCAGAACGGCTTGGTGCGGAACGATGAAGCCCTGCACCGTGCCGACCGTGATCGTCGCTTGCGCCGCCCGGCCGGGGAACAGGCCTCCGCTCGGGAGCGAGATTTCTACGGGCACGAGCCCGGTCCCGCTGTCGACGACCGATCCGCGCATCAGCACTTTGGCGGCGTACGACCGCGCACCGCCGATCGCGGTGACGCTAGCGGATTCGCCCGCACGGACCGCCGCGGCCTCATCGGGAGCGACTCCCGCCTGCAGAACGAGTCCTTCGGGGCGGGCGAGCTCGAGGAGCGGAGTGCCTTCGGAGACGATGCTTCGCGTGCTCGTCAGGACCGCAGTGACGATCGCACGGAACGGCGCGCGCAGCGTCGCGGGTCCGCCAGCGCCCTGCGCCACGAGCGCCGCGAGCGCCGCACGCGCATCGGATTCGGCTTTCTCGGCGTCGGCCAGTTGCTGCCGTGTCGCGAGCTGCTCCGCGAGCAGCTGACGCGCGCGCGTCACCGCGTCCGCCGCCGCACGCAGCCCCACTCGCGCCTGCGCGTAGGCGGCCGCCGTCTCGGGGCTCGGCGCGAGACGCACGAGCGGGGCTCCGCGGCCGACTTCCTCTCCGACGCGCACGTCGAGCCCGGCGACGGTCGCCGCAAGCGGTGACACCACCGAGATGCGCCCGCTCGGGCTCGCCTGCACCGATCCGTAGGCCACGACCGTCCGCGGGAGGCTTCCTCGCCGTATCGGCGTGATTTGCACGAGCACGCTCGGGCCGCCGCTCTCAGCCGCCGCAGCCCTCGATGCGGTCGGAACCGGCGTGGCGAGCATCACGAGCATCACGAGCATCACGAGCGTGACGAGTCCGGTCAGCGTGCGCGGCAGGGTCGGCATGCGCATGGCGAGGCTACGGCGCGCGATCTGTCGCGCCCGGGCCGCCTGGCTCGACTTGCGTGCCGAGGACCGTCGCGAGCGCGATGGAGTCGGACCACAGATCCTGCAGGAGGTCGAGGCGGGTGGCCTCGGCGCCGAGGTACGATTCGACCAGCGTCAAGTAGCTCGCGGCCGGGAAATTGCCGGTCTGGAAGGCGCGCCTCGCGCTCTCCACGCTGGCGCGCAGGGGCGGCAGCCGCCGGTCGAGACCGCGAAGCTGCCCGTCGAGCAGCCGAGCCTGCTCCCACAGTCGCCAGCTGTCGGCGACCGCCTGATCCAGACGCGCGAGGTACTCGGCGCGCAGCTGCTCACGCGTCGCGCTCTGGATCGCGATGTTCCCGCGACCGCGATCGAAGAGCGGAAGCGTGAGAGTGACGCCGAACCCGGTCGTGTGGACGTCCGAGACATCGCGGGCGCGCGTGATCCCGATCGAGACATCCGGGAATTGCGACAGCACCGCGGCGCGCAGCTTGGCCTCCTGTGCGCGGTAGCCGGCCTGCAGAGCGCGCAGGTCCGGACGGGACTCAGCCAATCGCGCGAGGGCGGATTGCACGGCGGCGCGAGCCGGCAGCTCGGGCGCCGCGAGCGAGCTCAGGGGCAGGCTCACGTCGGGCCGCACTCCGAGCAGCGCGCGCAGCGCGTGTCGAGCCTGCGAGAGGCTCCGGTCGGCGGCGCCGCGTCGCGTGCGAACGTCGATCAGCACCGCGAGAGCGGCGCTCGTCTGCTCGAGCGTTGCGTTCCCGGCCGCGAGGGCGAGCCGGGAGCGCTCGAGCTCCTGCGCGTAGATCTGCTCCGCCGGCGCGAGAAAGGCGAGGCGCTCCGCAGCGATCGATTGCTCCACATAGAGCGTGCGGGCCTCGGCGACGGTCTGCCACTCCTGCCACAGCAGGTCGAGACGCGCCTGCTCGTAGGCGGCGCCGGCTGCGGCCTCGAGGCTCGAGTGAGTGAGCAGCGCTTGCAGGTCCACCGAGAGCCCGAGGCCGTACGCGTCGTACTCCGGATAGCGAGGATCGGTCGGCGGGATCGCGTGATCCATCTTGTAGTCGCCGGAGTAGGAGAGCTGTGGATCGGGCAGCAGTCCGGCGGCGAACGCCTGCGCTGCGGCGACGTGCATCGTCGCGCGCGCGGCGGTGAGGTCCGGATTGTTGAGTACCGCAAGCGTCGCGACCGCGTTCATGTCGAGCGGCGGCACACCGCGCGGCCCAACGCTCGCGGCGAGCTCGCTCGCTCGAGGCAGGGGCCGAGGCGCGTAGCTCGCACAACCCGCGGCGGCGGCCGCGAGCAGGGCGAGCGATGTCAGCACAGGCCGCCGCATAGCGAAGCCCCGATCTCCTGGGATCTCAAGGCGCGAGGATGAGCAGCCTGAACGTTCCCGGCACGACCGTCGGCCGAACGAACCGCCGCCGCTGGGTGGGTCCGGGCGGTGGCTCGCGCGACCCCGGCGGCCGCTGCTCGCTCGGCCCTGCCGCTGGCGGCTCGGGCGGGCCTGCCGCCGGCGCCTCGCGCGGCTCGGCAGGAAACTCGAGCTCCGCCGCGACGAGGTAGATTCGATGCGTTCGGGGGTCGAGCTCCATGGTGCGCGCGCTGCGCGCCGTCGGGACATTCGCGAGCACTTCGTAGCGGTCCGGGGTGAGCTCGCGGACGACCGTCAGCGTTCCGGATATGCCGTTCGAGCTGAAAGCGAGTCCGGTCGCCGGATCGAAGCGATTCGAGTCGACGCCCGCGCCGATCGGGACCGTCGCGACGACCTTTCCCGCCCGTGTGTCGGAGACGGCCATCACACCGTTGCGGCATCCGGAGAAAGTGCGCTCGTGAGCCGCATCGATCGCCATGCCGGAGGGGCTCGCGCAGGGCGCAAGAGACCAGCGGCGCACGATCGTCAAGGTCTTGCTGTCGAGCGCGACGACCTCGCTCTTGTCCTCGATGTTGATGAAGACCCTGCCGCGGCCGTCGGTCGTCCCCGCTTCAGGCCTGCCGCCGAGCGGCAGCATGCCAACGACCTTGTCCGTCTTGGCGTCGATGGCCGTCACGTCCCCGCCTCGGCCCTCGATCGCGAACACCCGGTCGGAGAACGGATCGTAGAGAATGCCGTCGGGGCCCTGTCCGACTGGGATGCTGCCGAGCTTCTTCAGCGACCGGCGGTCGAAGACCACGACCGAGTCCGACCCGCCGTCGGTGATGTAGCCGCGGCGATGCGCGAACGCCACGCCGTGAATACCCTTCATGCCGCCGATGTCGCCGACGAGGCGGCCGCTGCCGGCACTCACCACCATGACGTGAGTGCCGCGGGTGATGAAGAGCCGGCGTGTCTCGGGATCGACGGTGATATAGTCCCAGCCCGATGCGCCGCTCAGGACGACCGATTTGATCAGGTGATAATGAGGCTCGGCGCCGACCGCTACGCACGCCGCTGCGAGCGCGCCGAGAGCGACCGCCCAAACAGGCAAGCGCCCCATGCCTCTCGAATGCGAAGCTGCCCTCATGACCGGGTATCCTTCCTTTGCTTCCGGAGTGCCGCTCGGTCCAGTGCTTCTCGCCGCGAACGCCCATTATCGGCCGCGCCTGCGGCGCTCGGCCTTGTACTTTTGTAAGGATCGACCGCCGCTCGCTCGCCGGCCGGCCGGGGCGCGGTCGGCTGCGGCACGGCCGGCGGGGGCGCCACCGTGAGGGTGCTCCTCGTCGAGGACGACCTGGAGACCGCCGCCTACATCGCGGATGGCCTCGGCGCGCAGGGCGTTGAGATCGATCACGCGCCGGACGGCGCATCGGGCTTCTCGCGTGCAGTGAGCGGCGGCTACGACGCCATCATTCTCGACCGGCTGCTGCCGGGGCGGGACGGCTTGTCTTGCCTCAAGGATCTGCGCCGCGCCGGCGCGACCACGCCGGTTCTGTATCTCACCGCTCTCGACGGACTGAACGATCGCGTGGAGGGCCTCGATGCGGGCGCCGACGATTATCTCGTCAAGCCGTTCTTCCTGCTCGAGCTGCTCGCGCGCCTGCGGGCGCTCGTGCGCAGAGCCGAGGCCGCGCAGCCGCAGACCCGCCTGCGCGCCGCGGACATCGAGCTGGATCTGATCGACCGCAAGGTCACCCGGGGCGGCCGCGAGGTCGCGCTGTTGCCCCAGGAGTTCAAGCTGCTCGAGTATCTGGTGCGCAACGCGGGCAACATCGTGACCCGGCGCATGCTCCTCGAGCGCGTCTGGAACATTCACTTCGATCCGCGGACCAGCGTGGTCGAGAGCCACATGAGCCGCCTCCGGTCGAAGCTGGGCCAGGCTGGGAAGACCGAATACATCCGCACCGTTCGCGGGTCGGGGTACGTGTTCATTGCCGGACTCGAGGCGCTTCAATAACGAGACGGCGAGGCTCTCCGCGCTGCTCATCGGGCTGTTCGCGGCCTCGGCGCTCGCGCTCGGGGCCACCGTCTATTGGATCGCGGACCGCGCGATGCGGGCGGAGCTGCGCGATTTCATCAGCGCCGATGCCGGCGCCGTCGCGAGCGGCTACCGCAGCGAGGGGCTCTCGGAGTCGATCGAGGTCGTGCACCAGCTCACCGCCGTGCCCGGGCTCGCCGGGCGGATCCTCTTGCAGAGCCGCGATGGAGCGAAGCTCGCCGGGAATCTGGATGCGATGCCTCCGCGGTCCGGGCTCTTCGAGGTCGTCGCGCGCGAGGGACGCGCGGGGGGCCGGCGCCAGCCCGTGCTCGGCCAAGGCGGATTCCTCCCCGACGGCTCCTACCTCTTCGTCGGTGAGAACATGGAGCTCCTGGCGCGCACGAGAACCCGCATCCTCGGCTCCCTCGCCTGGATCATCGGCGTCACCGTCGCGCTTGCGGTGGCGGGCGGCGCCCTGCTCAGCGCGAGCTTTCTCAGGCGCATCGATGCGATTACCCGCACCTGCCGCGCGATCGTCTCCGGCCGGTTCGGCGAGCGCGTTCCCGTGCGCCATTCGCAGGCGCAGCTCGACCGGCTGTCGGCGACGATCAACGATATGCTCGATCGCATCGAGGCTCTGCTCGAGAGCCTGCGGCAGGTGTCCACCGATATCGCTCACGACCTGCGCACGCCGCTCACGCGCCTGCGGCAGCGGCTGGAATCGGCGCGCGCCAAATCGGCGTCGGTCGCTGAATACGAGCTCGTCGTGGGACGCGCGCTCGAGGACTGCGACGCGATCCTCGCCATCTTCGCCGCGCTCCTCGGCATCTCGCAGATCGAGTCCGGCATGCGGCTCGCGAGCTTCGCGCAAGTCGATCTCGCCGAGGTTCTGCGCCAGGTCGTCGAGATGCTCGCGCCCGTCGCGGCGGACGGGCAGCAGACGCTCTCCTCCGACCTCTCGGGCGCGATCCGCGTGCGCGCCGACCGGACGCTGCTCACGCAGATGTTCTCGAACCTGGTGGAGAACGCGATCCGGCACGCCGGCCGAGGCGCGAGGATCGCGGTCGAGTGCCGCGCCGGCGGCGGCAGCGGGCTCGTGCGGATCGTCGATTCCGGACCCGGCATACCCGCCTCGGAGCGGGACAAGGTGTTCGGCCGCCTGTATCGGCTCGAGCGAAGCCGCAACACCCCGGGGAGCGGTCTAGGGCTCGCGCTCGTCGCGGCGATCGCAAAGCTGCATCAGTACACGATCACCCTGTCCGACGCCGCGCCAGGCTTGTGCGTCGACGTTCGGATCCCGTTGCACTCGGGCCCGGCGGGCGCGCCTTGACGGAGGCGCGCGGCCATTGTACTTTGCGATACAAAGTTAGCGGCCGCTCACCATGATCGATCTGCGCGAAGCGCTGGCGGAAATCGATTCCATCCGGAGCCACATCGCCCAGGGTGTGGAGTTTCGCGGCTACGGCCCGACGACTCTGGCCGTGACCGGGGTGCTCGCCCTCCTCGCCGCGTCGATTCAAGCGCGCTGGGTGCCGAGTCCGATGGGCGCGCCGGGCGACTATCTTTCGCTGTGGATCGGCACGGCGGCGGTTTCCCTCGCGCTGATCATCGTCGAGGCCGTGACGCGCGCCCGGCGCATCCACTCGGGCCTCGCCGCCGAGATGCTCCGCTCCGCCGTCGAGCAGTTCGCCGCCCCGATCGTCGCGGGAGTGCTGCTGACGGTGGTCTTGACGCACCGCTCGCCCCAAAGCCTGTGGATGCTTCCGGGGCTGTGGGAGGTGCTGTTCAGCCTGGGCGTGTTCGCTTCGCGCCGATTCCTGCCGGCGCCGATCTTCGGCGTCGGAGTGTGGTATCTCGCCGCCGGGTCGGCATGTCTCGCGTACGGCCAGGGCGCGTGGGCGCTCTCGCCCTGGGAAATGGGCGTGCCGTTCGGCGTCGGACAGCTCGGGGTCGCCGCGGTGCTGCAGTTTGGCTATTTGAAAGCCCATGAAGACGCCTAACGCGAAGCGCCAGGTCCGGCATCCGTTCGCCTACGAGGGACTCGATCGGGTGATGCACGAGCGGGCGCGGCTGAGCGTGCTGACCTCGCTCCTCGCGCACCCGAAGGGGTTGGCGTTCGGCCACTTGAAGCGGCTCTGCGGGCTCACCGACGGGAATCTGAGCCGGCACCTCGACGTGCTGCAGGCGGCGCAGCTCGTCGAGATCACCAAGCGGGTGGGCGAGAGGCGCCCGCAAACCGTTTGTCGCATCACCGCCGAAGGCCGCAAGCGATTCCTCGCGTATCTCGACGTGCTCGAGCAGGTGCTGCGGGACGCCGCGGCCGGGGCGCGCAGCGCCTCAACCCTCGGCGCGCTCGATCCGGTCGAAGGCGGCTAGGCCCGCAACCGCAGCGCGGCTCGAGATGCCGACCTCCCCACCTCTGCCATGCACCCGGCTCGCGCCGTTTAACTTTGCAGTGCAAAGTAAATGCGGCACGTTCCAGCGTTCCGGCACGTCGCAGCGTTGCGGCGCGTCACAGTGTCCCGACGCGTCACAGTGTCCCGACGCGTCACAGTGTCCCGATGCGTCACAGCATCCTGATGCGTCACAGCGTTCCGGCGCGTGGCGCGGGCAGTGGCGTGGGCGCCTCGGCGCGCTGAGCGGGCAGTGGCGCCGGTGCCTCGGCGCTCTATTTGCCCTGTTGGCGGCCGCATGCTGGGTTCCGGCGGCGCAGGCTGGCGGCGGCCCACTCGGAATCGACTCGCGTCCCGCGTACGACAACGCGGGAATCTGGAAGCGCAATTACCAGGAGATCCTTCTCTACGGATCGATGACCACGGTCGCGGCGGGCGCGCTGTGGGAGGGTGGGGAGAGCCGGCTCGGCAAGACGTTCTGGCAATCGGTCGATGCGGCTGCGCTGAGCGCCATCGCCTCGACCGCGCTCAAATATGCATTCTCGCGCGAGCGTCCGTCGCAGACGGCCGATCCAAACGAATGGTTCACGGGAAACGGGCAGAGCTTTCCGAGCGGCGAGGTGACCACGGTGAGCGCGCTCGTGACCCCGTTCGTGCTCGAGTACGGAAAGGACGATCCCGCCGTCTACGCGCTCGCGGCCCTGCCGCTCTACGATGCCGTCGCCCGCGTGAAGACCTGGGGCCACTGGCAGACCGATGTGATCGCGGGACTCGGCCTAGGCTTCGCGGGTGGATACTTCATGCACGGGCGCCAGTCGCCGTTCGTGTTGAGCCTCATGCCGCACGGCATCCAAGTGGGCTTCAAGATGCGGTTCTGATCGCGCCCGGCGCCGCTACCGCCCGTCTCGGTGAGCCCCTTCACCCGGGCGGTGGAACACGGCGCGCAGCTCCTGCTTGGCCCGATCGAGGACGCGGCGGCGCTCGGGCGTCAAGCTCTTGCCGGCTCGGTTGATGTGGAAGTTGAGCATCGACATGGCCGAGCGAAAGGGCTCCGACTTGCGGCGGTGGCTCGCCTCCGCGGAGCGCTTGAGCGAGAGCGCGATCTCGCGCGGCGTGCGCTTGGTGAAGACGCCGTGCTCGAGGTCGAGCGCGTCGCTCGTCTGCATGACCCGGTGCGACCAGCGGCTCGCCCCCTTCCGGCGCCGTCCACCCGTCGGACTCGTTCGTCGTCGTTTCACCCGCATGTCGGCTCGTCCATCTCGGCCGGCCGAGGGCCGGCGGTCGCGACTTACGCAGCAAGGGATGGACCGAGGGGCTCATGCAACGCAGGCGTGGCCGCGCCTATAATGCAGAATCGTCGATGCAGGCCGTGCATTGACGGTGCCGGCCCCGTTCGCCGGCGCTCATCGCCGCATCGGCTCGCTCGCAGGGGGACCTCGGATGATACCGCCAGGGGTTAGCGCCAGCGATTTCTCGCAGGCTCTCAAACGCTTCCGCGAGGCCGTCGGCGATGAGTGGGTCTTCGAGGGCGAGGACGCCGACCTCTATCGCGATGCGTATACGCCGCTGTGGGGTGAGCCGGAGGAGAAGCGTGCCTCGGCGGCGGTCGCACCGGACCGCGTGGAGCAGGTGCAGCAGATCGTCCGGATCGCGAACGCCTACCGGATCCCGCTCTATACGATCTCGACGGGGCGCAATCTCGCCTATGGCGGCTCGGCGCCGGTGTACTCGGGGAGCGTGGTCCTCGACCTGAAGCGCATGGACCGCATCATCGAGGTGAGCGAGCGCAACGCCTACGCGCTCGTCGAGCCGGGCGTCAGCTACTTCGATCTGTACCGCTACATCCGCGACAGAAAGCTCAAGGTCTGGATCGACTGCCCCGATCCCGGCTGGGGCAGTCCCGTCGGCAACGCGCTCGATCACGGCGCCGGCTTCACGCCGCTCCCGTTCCGCGACCACTTCGACGCTCACTGCGGGATGGAGGTCGTGCTGGCGAACGGCGAGATCGTGCGCACCGGCATGGGCGCGCTGCCCGCCGCCCGGACGTGGCAGCAGTTCAAGTACGGCATCGGCCCGTATGTCGACGGACTGTTCTCTCAGTCGAACCTCGGCATCGTCACGAAGATGGGCTTCTGGCTGTACCCGCAGCCGGAAGCGTTCAGAGCCGGCACCGTCACGGTGCCGCGGCACGACGACATCGTTCCGCTCGTCGATATCCTGGCGAGCCTCATGTACGCCGGGATCGTCAACTGCCAGCTCGGCATCGCGAGTCCCGTCTTCAATGGGCCTCCCAGCGCCGCGGTCGACGCGTTGCTCTCGAAGCCCGCCGGCGCCACGGCGGCCGAATGGGACCGGTATGCGCAGAGCAAAGGACTGCGCTTCTGGCAGACCGAGCTGCACTTCTACGGCCCCGAGAGGCTCATCGATGCGCAGTGGAGCTACGTGAAGGAGCGGTTCGCGGCCATTGCGGGCGCCGAGTTCCAGGACGGAGCGTCGTACCGATTTCCGTTGACCGACGAGCAGATCTCTCGCGTCGGCGACCGCGCGCCGCTCGGCATCCCGAGCCTCGGCATCTTCGCCGGACTGCTGCCTGAGAGCGGCGAGCCGCCGAGCACGGGCCACATGGACTTCTCGCCCGTGCTGCCGATGACGGGCGAGGCCGTGCTGGAGGCGCACAAAGTCTTCACCCGGGCGTTCCGTGAGCAGGCGATCCAGCCCAACTACGGAATCGTTCAATCGTTCCACTGGCGCTCCTTCATCCTGTTCTACGGCTTTCCGGTGACTCACGACATCGAGACGAACAAGAAGATTCGCGCGACCTACGGGCGGATGATCCGCCTCGCGGCCGACCACGGCTGGGGCGTCTACCGCACGCATGCCGTGTTCATGGACGCCGCCCTCGACACCTATTCCTACAACGACCACGCGCTGCATCGATTGCACGAGACGCTCAAGGATGCGATGGACCCCCACGGCATTCTGTCTGCCGGCCGGTACGGCATCTGGCCCAAGCATCTGCGGGGGGCCAAGTCGTGAGGCCGGCCGTGGTGCGCACGGGGGCGACGGTGCGTACGGGGACCGTGGCTCGCACGGCAGCCCTGGCCTGCGTGGCGGCCGTCCTCGCACTGAGCCTCGCGTCGTCTCCGGCCGAAGCGCAGCCGCCGACCTCCTCCTGGACCACCTTCGATCCGCGCGCGCCGCGATCCGCGCCGGCTCTGCTGCGGCGAGGCGAGATCGCCTACGAGGCGCGGTGTCAACTCTGCCACGGCCGCGTGGCGCCCGGCGCGACGCCCGGCTTCGGCGCGAGGATGGCGGGCACCGAGGCTCTCGCGGCCAAGTATCGCGGCACGAAGCCCGCCGTTCTGGAGGACCGCACGGATTTGACGCCGCTGGTCGTCAAGTACTACGTCCGGCACGGCTCGGGCATCATGCCGTTCTTCCGCAAGACCGAGGTGAGTGACGCGGACCTCGACGCCATCGCGGCCTATCTGTGCCGCCCGCGGGCGCCGCCGGCACGCTCCGCGCGCTGATCAGAAGCCTTCAGAAACGCTTCGGTCCCGGCCCAAGGAAAAATCGGATTCGGCGCGCGACCGCTGCACGAGCGCTCGCGAGCGATCAGAACTGAAAATTGATGTGCGTGTTCACGGGGATCTTGAAATCGAAGCCCTTGGTGAAGCCGATCCAGCGCGCGAGGAAGATCACGCTCACCCAGAGCAGGATGGAAACCGCGCCCGCGATACGCCCCGCGAGCGGCACGGGCGTGTTCTGATCCCAGGCGGCCACCTTGCGGAACGTGGTGCCGTGAAACAGCGCCATGTTCACTCCGGCGCCGAGCAAGGCCAGCATCTTCAGCCTGAAGGCGGTGTTGCCCACGTAGGTGTGCGCGTTCGCGGCGAACATGAGCGCGCCGGCGGTGACCGACACGGCGAAGGCGAACCAGGTGAGCCGCAGCATCTCGCTGCACACGCGCGTGACCGGGCGCCGCGTATCGGGCAGGCCGAGCAGCCGCAGATCGACGATGAGTATGGTCCCGAAAACGGTCGCCCCCGCGAGCACGTGAATGGCCTCGACGACCGGCATGGCGGCGAGGGACGTGCGCATCCACTGGGCCGGGGGGGAAGCCTGGATACTCTGGATCAGCGCCGGAAAGTCCATGCGTGGCCGATGGTCGCGAAGAGCCGGGATGAGGGGGCAAGTCTCAGGCGTGCAGCGGGAAGCTCGAGCATGCAGCGGGCAGCTCAGCTGTGCGGCGACAGCGAGCCCCAGACTTGCTTGTCGTACGCAATGGCTCGCCCGAGAAAAATGACTGCGAGCCAGAGGATCACGATCAGAACGGACGCCGCTTTCGCGGATACCGGGAGCTCTGCGGTCGCGCCGGCCGCCGCCGTCTTGAGCGATCGCCCGTAAAGCGCAGTGCCTGTCACGCCGATTCCGACGAGCAGCATTTTCAGCCAGAACGACACGGCGCCGAACTCGCGCTCCGGCTCCCCGACGACCAGCGTCATGCCGGTCGCGGCCATCACGACGAGACCCGACCACATCCACGGGGCGAAGCGCCTCCACACGGCCTCGACCGGCTCGTCCGTGCGCATCATGCCGAGGACGCGCAGCGCGATCATCAGGCAGGAGACGAAGACGATCCCGATGGTCAGGATGTGTATCGACTGCAGGAGCGGGATCACCCAGCTCGCGGACTTGATCGAGTCGCTGGCGGAAGTCGCTTGCAGCCAGGCGGCG
>JASHSR010000417.1 GCA_030038645.1 Gammaproteobacteria bacterium | reverse complement strand
CGCTGTCGCTCGACCTCAGGCTCGACACGGCGTGGTTCCTGGCGGCGTTCATGGCTCGGACGACCGGGAAGGTAACTGCGGACGGTAGCCGCTCGCCGACGCGAGCGGCAAATCGATTATGGGAATAGGAGATATCAGCTGCGGATATGCCTCAGCCTGCGCCGGGCGGCTTGGGATCGGCGGCGAGGAGCGCCACCGCGCTGCGGGCGAGGTCCGAGAGTCCCGCCCCGCCCCGGCGGTAGTGCTCAAGCATCGTGCGGCGCATGCGCGGCTCCCAGTAGCGCCTGAGGTGGGTGGCGACATCCTGCGGAGCTCGCTCGGGCGGGGACTCGCTCACGAAGAAGGAGGCGATCTCATTGGCCATCTTGACGAGGTGGTCGACGTTCATGGCGTCACGAGCCGGTGAGGATGGGTATAGACGACGTGCCGCTCGCGGCGCGCAAAGGCGACGAGCGTGAGCCCGCTGCGCTCGGCGTAGCGGATCGCGAAGGCCGTGGGCGCCGAGAGCGCCGCGAGGAAGGTGATGCCGACCGTCGCGGACTTCTGCACCATCTCGTAGCTCGCGCGGCTGGTGACGAGGGCATAGCCGGCCTGCAAGTCCATGCGCGCGCGCGTGAGCGCGCCGATCAGCTTGTCGAGCGCGTTGTGGCGGCCCACGTCCTCGCGGACGCAGTAGATGCCCCGCCCGGGGACTACCCAGGCCGCGCCGTGCACGCTTCCCGTGCGCGCGTTGAGCGGCTGCAGCGACTCGAGCTGCACGATCGCGGCGTGCAGGTCCGAGACGCCGACCACGGGGCCCGGCCCGACGTGGAAGCGGTCGCGGATGGCCTCGCCGACCGTCTCCGCTCCGCAGAGCCCGCAGCCGACGCGCCCCGTCAAGTTGCGCCGCCGCCTGAGCAGCTCGGGGAAGCGCTCCCAGGCGATCGAGATGCGGACCTCCACGGAATCCGCAGCCGGCAGCACCTCGACCGAGCGGATCTCCTCGGCGCTCGCCACGAGCTCCTCGCTCAGCGTGAAGCCGTACGCGAAGTCCTCGAGGTCGGCCGGCGTCGCGAGCATCACCACGTGCGGGACGCCGTGGTACGTGAGCGCGACCGGCGCCTCCTCGGCGACCCGGTCGGCCGTCTGCGTCGTCTCGCCGCGGACCCAGCGCTCGACGCGCACTTCCGTCCCGGCCTCGGCGGCCTCCGCGAAGGGGAGGCTCATGAGCTCAGTCACGGCAGGCGCCCCGGACCGTGTGCCGCACGCCGCGTCGCGGAGCGCGTCCGCACACCCGCCTCACGCCGGCGTCGCGACCTTCGGCCGCGCATGGGCCTTGCGGCTCTCGCGCTCCGCCGCCGAGCGCTTCTCCCACGAGTCGCGCTGATCGACCCGCACGACCTGCACGGCGGTCACCTTGTACTCGGGGCAGCTCGTCGCCCAGTCGGAGTTCTCCGTGGTGACGATGTTGGCCGCCGACTCCGGGAAGTGGAACGTCGTGTACACGACGCCCGGCTGGATCTTCTCGGTGACGTTGGCGCGCAGCACCGTATCGCCCGTGCGGCTCATGATGCCGACCCAATCGCCGGTGCGCACGCCGCGCTCCTCGGCGTCGTGCGGGTGGATCTCGAGCACGTCCTCGCGATGCCACACGACGTTCTGCGTGCGGCGCGTCTGGGCGCCGACGTTGTACTGCGTGAGGATGCGGCCGGTCGTGAGAATGAGCGGGAAGCGGGCCGTCGAGCGCTCGCTCGTCGGCACGTACTCGGTCATGAGGAACTTGCCCTTGCCCCGCACGAATTGGTCGACGTGCATGGTCGGCGTGCCCTCGGGCGCTGCATCGTTGCACGGCCATTGAACGCTGCCCAGCCGGTCGAGCTTCTCGTACGTGACGCCCTGGAAGGTCGGGGTGAGCGCGGCGATCTCCGCCATGATCTGCGACGGATGCGAGTAATGCATCGGGTAGCCGAGGGCATTGGAGAGGAGCATCGTCCCTTCCCAGTCCGCGTAGCCGCAGAGCGGCTCCATCACCTTGCGCACGCGACCGATGCGCCGCTCGGCGTTCGTGAACGTGCCGTCCTTCTCGAGGAACGAGGAGCCCGGCAGGAACACGTGGGCGAACTGCGCCGTCTCGTTGAGGAACAGGTCGTGCACCACGATGCACTCCATGGACTCGAGCGCCGCGGTGACGTGGCTCGTGTTGGGGTCGGACTGCGCGATGTCCTCGCCCTGCACGTAGAGCGCCTTGAAGCTGCCGTCGAGCGCCGCCTCGAACATGTTGGGGATGCGCAGGCCGGGCTCCGACTCGAGCGGCACCCCCCAGGCGGACTCGAACGTCTTGCGCACGACCGGATCCGCGACGTGGCGGTAGGCGCTGAACTCGTGCGGGAACGAGCCCATGTCGCACGAGCCCTGCACGTTGTTCTGCCCGCGGAGCGGCTGCACGCCGACGCCCTCGCGGCCGATGTTGGCGGTCGCCATGGCGAGGTTGGCGATGCCCATCACGGCCGTCGAGCCCTGGCTGTGCTCGGTGACGCCGAGGCCGTAGTAGATCGCGGCGTTGCCGGCCGTCGCATACAGGCGGGCGGCCCCGCGTACCCGCTGGGCGGGCACGCCGGTCAGGGACTCGGTCGCCTCGGGCGAGTTGCGCTCCTCCGCGACGAACGCCTTCCATCTCTCGTAGGAATCGACCTCGCAGCGCGCCCGGACGAAGTCCTCCCTCACGAGTCCCTCGGTGACGACGACGTGCGCGATCGCGTTCAGGAGCGCGACGTTGGTGCCGGGCTTGAGCTGCAAGTGGAAGCTCGCCTCGATGTGCGGCGTGCGCACGAGGCCGATCTCGCGGGGATCGATCACGATGAGCTTCGCGCCCGCGCGCAACCGCCGCTTGAGCTGCGAGGCGAACACCGGGTGACCCTCCGTCGGGTTCGCGCCCATCAGCATGATCACGTCGGCCTTCTGCACCGAGGTGAAGGCCTGCGTTCCGGCCGACTCACCGATGGTGTTCTTCAGGCCGTAGCCCGTCGGGGAGTGGCACACGCGCGCGCAGGTGTCCACATTGTTGTTGCCGAACGCGGCGCGCACGAGCTTCTGCACGAGGAACGTCTCCTCGTTCGTGCAGCGCGAGGAGGTGATGCCGCCGATCGAGTACTTGCCGTACTTCGCCTGGATGCGTTTGAACTCGCTCGCCGCGTACCGGATCGCCTCCTCCCAGCTCACCTCCCGCCACTCGTCCTTGATGCTCTTGCGGAGCATCGGCTTCACCTTCCGGTCGGGATGCGTCGCGTAGCCGTACGCGAAGCGCCCCTTCACGCAGGCATGGCCCTGATTGGCGTGACCGGCGCGGCTCGGCACCATGCGCACGATCTGCGTGCCGAGGCTGGCGGCCGCGGTTGCAGGCTTCGTTTCCGCCTTGAACGAGCAGCCGACGCCGCAGTAGGCGCACGTGGTCTCGACCGCCTTCTCGGCCTTGCCGTAGGCGATGAGCGATTTCTCGGTGAGCGCGCCCGTCGGGCAGGCCTCGACACAGGCGCCGCACGAGACGCATTCGGAGTCCAGGAACGGCTGGTCCTCGCTCGCCGCGATCTTCGATCCGAAGCCCCGGCCCTGCACGGTGAGCGCGAGCGTGCCCTGCTGCTCGTCGCAGGCCCGCACGCAGCGCGAGCAGACGATGCAGAGCGTCGGGTCGAAGGTGAAGTACGGGTTGCTCGCGTCCTTCGCGAGGTGCGCGTGGCGCGCGCCGTCGAGGCCGTAGCGGGTATCCGTGACGCCGACGCGGGCCGCGACGCTCTCGAGCTCGCAGTGGCCGCTCGCCGGACAGGTGTCGCAGGCGAGCGGGTGGTCGGACACGTAGAGCTCCACCACGTTGCGGCGGAGCTTCGCGAGCTGCTCGCTCTGCGTCCGGATCTTCATGCCAGGCGCAACGGTCGTGGTGCAGGAGGCCGGATAGCCCTTGCGCCCCTCGATCTCGACGAGGCACAGGCGGCAGGAGCCGAACGCCTTCAGCGTGTCGGTGGCGCAGAGCTTCGGCACCGGGCGCTCGAGCAGCGCCGCGGCGCGCATGATCGAGGTCCCCGCGGGGATGGTGATCGACTCGCCGTCGATCTCGACAGTGACCGGCTCGGACGCGGCGCTCGCCGGGGTGCCCCGGTCGGCATAGTCGATTGCGTACATATTACGGCCTCTGGCCGGCGCTCATGAGCTCATTCTCTCTCATTGCCTGACGCGCCGGAAATCCTCCGGGAAATGCTTGAGCGCGCTCTGCACCGGGAAGGGCGCCATGCCCCCGAGGCCGCAGAGCGACCCCTGCACCATCGTCTCGCAGAGCTCCTCGAGGAGAGCGATATTGGCACCGGGCTCGATGCCTTTCAGGATACGGTCGACAATCTCGACGCCGCGCGTGGAGCCGATCCGACAGGGCGTGCACTTCCCGCAGGACTCGATCGCACAGAACTCCATCGCGTACCGCGCCATGCGCGCCATGTCCACCGTGTCGTCGAAGGCGACGATGCCCCCATGTCCGAGCAGCGCTCCGATGGCCGACAAGGCCTCGTAGTCGACCGGCGTGTCGAACTGGGAGGCGGGAATGTAGGCCCCGAGCGGGCCGCCGACCTGCACCGCGCGCAGGGGGCGTCCCGATGCCGAGCCTCCACCGTAGCCGTACAGCAGCTCGTGGAGCGTCAGGCCGAAGGCGCGCTCGATGAGCCCGCCGCGCCGGATGTTGCCCGCGAGCTGGATCGGCAGCGTGCCGCGCGACTTACCCCTGCCGAGGTCGCGGTAGAAATCGGCTCCCCGCTCGAGGATGACGGGCACGCTCGCGAGCGAGACGACGTTATTGACGATCGTCGGCCGGCCGTAGAGGCCCTTCACGGCCGGCAGCGGCGGCCGCACTCGGACCTCCCCGCGGCGCCCCTCGAGACTCTCGAGCATCGAGGTCTCCTCCCCGCAGATGTATGCGCCGGCTCCGAGCCGCACCTCGAGGTCGAAGCGCCGGCCGCTTCCGCGGATGCTCGCTCCGAGGTAGCCGGCGTCGTAGGCCGCATCGATCGCGTGCGTCAGCGCACGGTGGGCGTGCGGGTACTCCGCGCGCAGATAGATGTAGCCCTGCGTCGCGCCCACCGCGAGACCCGCGATCGTCATGCCCTCGATCAGCAGGAGCGGATCGCCCTCCATCAGCATGCGGTCCGAGAAGGTCCCGGAGTCCCCCTCGTCGGCGTTGCAGGTGACATATTTCTGGTCGGAGGGCTGCTCGAGGACGGTCTTCCACTTGATGCCCGTCGGGAACGCCGCCCCGCCGCGCCCGCGCAGCCCCGAGTCCGTCACCGCCTGCACGATCGCCGCCGGCTCGAGCGAGAGCGCCCGCTCGAGC
>JASHSR010000416.1 GCA_030038645.1 Gammaproteobacteria bacterium | reverse complement strand
GAGTTTTTTTGCGGTAATTATTGCCTAGGCATTTTTAGCCTAGACATATGTCGCCAGGGCATTAGTCGCCGAGGCAGAGAGAGATGGTCGAGATCGCGGAATACGGGAACGCAGCGGACCGGATCGCGGCGCATCGAAACGTCGTGGACGGGATCGCGGCACACCGGATCGCTGAGCGCCCGATCGTCGAGCGCGCGATCGTTGAGCGCCGGATCGCGGGGCGCGCGCTGGCGGGCGCGCTCGCGGCCTTGCTGCTCGCCGGTTGCGTGACGAGCGCGGGACTCTCGCCGCAGGCTCGCATCGAAAGTCCCGGCGAGCTCGCGATCTCCCGGACTCTGAGCGGCGCCCCCGTGAGCGCCGCGAGCTGGCCGGCCGACGATTGGTGGACGCGCTTCGGCGATCCGCAGCTCGACCGGCTGATGGCCGAGGCCCTCGCGCAGAGCCCGACGTTGAAGCAGGCCGAGGCGCGGACCCGCGAGGCCCTCGCCGCCGCGAGCGGCGCGGACTCGATGCGCTTTCCGCAAGTCGGCGCGGGAGCGTCGAGCATGCGCGAGCTGTTTCCGGAGCAATCGCTGATTCCGCCGCCGTACGGCGGCACGTGGAACACGCTGAGCGAGCTCAGCGCGAGCCTCTCGTGGGAGATCGATTTCTGGGGCAAGAGCCGATCGGCGTACGAGGCAGCGCTCGGCGAGGCGCGGGCCACCGCGCTCGATGAGCGCGCTGCGCGAGTGAGGCTCGCCGCGAGCATCGCGCACGCGTACGTTGCGCTCGAGCGCGCTTACCTTCAGCTCGATGTGGCGCAGGCGCTCTTGAAGGAGCGCGAGCAGACCTACGCGCTCACTCTGCAGCGCAACGCCGCGGGGATCGACTCGCGGCTGGAGCTGAAGCAGGCGCAGTCCGAGCTCCCCGACGCGCGCGAGCGCATCACACAGCTTCGCGAGGACATCGGCCACATCCGCAACGCCCTCGCGGCGCTGCTCGGAGAGGGGCCGGACCGCGGGCTTGCGATCGGCCGGCCGGCGCTCAGCATGACGTCGGACACCGCGCTCCCGAGCCGCTTGCCCTCCGAGCTTCTCGGCCGCCGCGCCGACATCCTCGCGCTGCGGTGGCGGGTCGAGGCGGCCCGCCACGGCATCGACCGCGCGAAGGCCGAGTTCTATCCGGACGTGAGCCTCACCGCGCTCGTCGGGCTGCAGAGCCTCGGACTCTCGGCATTCGCGACCGCCGCGAGCCGCGAGGCCGGAGTGGGGCCTGCGATCACGCTCCCGATCTTCGACGCGGGCCGCCGCCGCGCCGATCTCTCGGCGCGCGACGCCGACTACGACCTCGCCGTCGAGCGCTACGACCAGGCGCTCGTCGATGCGCTGCGCGAGGTGGTCGATCAGATCGTGTCGCTTCGCAGCGTGACGGAGCAGCAGGCCGAGCAGCGCGAGGGCCTCGCGACGGCCCAGGACGCCTACGACCTCGCGCTCCTGCGCTATCGGGACGGTCTCGGCAACTACTTGCAGGTTCTCACGACGCAGACGCAGCTCCTCGCACAACGGAGCCTCGAGGCCGATTTGCGCGCGCGCGCGTGGGACGTGTCGATCGACCTCGCGCGGGCGCTCGGCGGTGGGCTCGTTGCGGGTGGCCAGGACGGGCCGCCGGCGGATCGAAGGTCGACGGTGCATGCAGGGCCGGCAGTGGAGCAAGGGCCGCCGGCGCATGAGGCGCGGCGGGCGGACGATCCTTTCGTGGAGTATCAAAGATGAGCAGCGAAAGCCGGGCACCCAAGGTCTCCTTCTGGAGCGTCCCGCGATGGCGGTGGCTTTCCGTATCGGCCGCCGCGTTCGTGCTGATCGCTGCGGGGTACGCGACGTACTGGGCGACGGACGCGCGGTATCACGAATCGACCGACGATGCGTACGTTGACGGCAACGTCGTGCAGATCACGCCGCAGATCTCCGGCACGGTGACGGAGATCGGCGCGGACGACACGCAGTTCGTGCGCAAGGGCGAGGCGCTCGTGCGCCTCGATCCGGCGGACGCGAAGGTTGCGCTCGACGAGGCCGACGCCCGCCTCGCGCGCACCGTCCGCGAGGTGCGCGGTCTCTTCGCGACCACCGGGCAGCTGCGCGCCGCGGTCGAGGTGCGGGAGTCCGCGCTCGAGATGGCCCAGAAGGATCTGGCGCGCCGCGAGCGGCTCGCGAGCTCCGGAGCGATCTCGGGTGAGGAGCTGCAGCACGCCCGCGACGCGGTGCGCAGCGATGAGGCCGCGCTGCTCGCCGCGCGCCAACAGCTCGCGGCCAACCGCGCGCAGATCGACGGAACGACGCTCGAGGATCATCCCGACGTGCGCGACGCCGCGGCCGCGGTGCGCAGCGCGTATCTCACCTACAGCCGCACGGTGCTTCCGGCGCCCGTCTCCGGGTTCGTGGCGAAGCGCAACGTGCAGCTCGGAGAGCGCGTGAGCCCCGGCATGCCGCTCATGTCCGTCGTGCCTCTCGATCAGGTCTGGGTCGACGCCAACTTCAAGGAGCCGCAGCTCGCGTCGATGCGCGTGGGCCAGCCCGTCACGCTGACCGCCGACCTCTACGGCGGGCGCGTTCGATACCGCGGCCGAGTGGTCGGCTTCGGCGCGGGCACCGGCTCGGCGTTCGCGCTCCTGCCGCCGCAGAACGCAACGGGGAACTGGATCAAGATCGTGCAGCGCGTGCCGGTGCGCATCGCGCTCGATCCTCGCGAGCTCGCCGCCCACCCGCTGCAGATCGGGCTCTCGATGAAGGTCGACGTGAGCGTTCGAGACGGCGGCGGCCCGCGTCTGCCCGAAGTGGCGCAAAGCGCGCCGGCATACTCGACGAGCGTGTTCGACTCCGGCGATCAGGCGGCCGCGGCGCGCGTGCAGGCCATCATTGCCGCGAACGAGTCGGCTGCGGATCGCAGCCCCCCGAGGGGGCGGCGCGCGCTGCTCGCGATAGAGGGCGCCCGTGGCTTCTAACGGTGAGCTGCGCCCACTCGAAGGCGCGCAGCTGTGGATCGGCACCGCGGCGCTCTCGCTCGCCGTTTTCATGAACGTGCTCGATACCTCCATCGCGAACGTGTCGCTGCCGGCGATTGCGGGCGATCTCGGCGTGTCGCCGGATCAGGGCACGTGGGTCATTACCTCGTTCGGCGTCGCGAACGCCATCTCGCTGCCGCTCACGGGATGGCTCACCCGCCGGCTCGGGCAGGTGAGGCTCTTCACGGCGTCCACGCTCCTGTTCGTGATCGCCTCGTTCCTCTGCGCGCTCGCGCCGACGTTCGGCTCGCTGCTCGTGTTCCGCGTGCTGCAAGGCGCGGTCGCGGGGCCGATGATTCCCCTCTCGCAATCGCTGCTGCTCTCGAGCTATCCGAAGTCGAGATCGGGGTCCGCGCTCGGTGTGTGGTCCATGACCTCGCTCGTCGCGCCGGTCGTCGGCCCGCTGCTCGGCGGCTGGATCACCGACAACATCTCCTGGCCGTGGATCTTCTACATCAACGTGCCGGTCGGCCTCGCCGCCGGCGCCGCGACCTGGATCCTGTACCGCAAGCGCGAGACGCCGACAGCGGCCGCGCCGGTCGACGCCGTCGGTCTCGGCTTGCTCGTGCTGTGGGTGGGCGCCATGCAGGTGCTGCTCGATCAGGGCAAGGATCTCGACTGGTTCAACTCTCCCGAGATCGTCACGCTCGCGGTGATCGCCGCGACCGGCTTCGTGGCGTTCGTCATCTGGGAGCTGACCGACGAGCATCCCGTCGTCGACCTCAGCCTGTTTCGGGGGCGGAACTTCTGGGTGAGCACGCTCGCGATGCTGCTCGCCTACGGAGCGTTCTTCGGCAACGTCGTGCTGCTGCCCCTGTGGCTGCAGCAGTACATGGGCTACACGGCGACGCTCGCCGGCCTGGTGCTCGCTCCGGTCGGCGTGCTGGCGGTCTTCCTGACGCCGCTCGTCGGCCGCACCATCGACCGCATCGATCCGCGCCTGTTCGTCACCGCCTCTTTCGGGATCTTCGCGGTGGTGCTCGTCATGCGCAGCGACTTCAACACCGATGCGCCCCTCTTCACGCTGCTCGTGCCGACCGTCATCCAAGGAGCGGCGATGGCGTGCTTCTTCGTCCCGCTGATCGCGCTCGGGCTCTCCGGCCTCGAGCCCGCGCGCATTCCGGCCGCCTCGGGTTTGATGAACTTCGCGCGCATCACGGCCGGCTCGTTCGGCACTTCGGTGGTCACCACGCTTTGGGACCGGCGCGCGACGCTGCACCACGCGCAGCTGGTCGAGCACCTCACTCCCGGGAGCCCGCTCTCGGCGCAGGCGCTTGCGAGCATGCAGGCGGGCGGCCTCAGCGCGGACCAGAGCTACGGTCTGCTCAACCGTCTCGTCGACGCTCAGGCGTTCATGCTCTCCGCGAATGACATCTTTTACGCCTCCGCGGTGCTGTTCCTCGCTCTGGTCGCCGTGATCTGGCTCGCGCGTCCCGGTCCCGTCGTGGCGGGAGCGGCGGGAGGCGCTCACTGAGTCGCGAGGGAACCCTGCGCCGCAAGGGGATTTCTAATGGGCGCGTCCCCACGTGGATGAGCGCTGCGAGCGCCAAAGGAGCTGAGTCATGAGCACGGCATACCTGGAATCTCGGTCCACCGAAGCCGCCGCCTACGGCGGCCTGGTCGATGCCATCGGGGGGATCGCGACCGCTGTCCTCGCCATCATCGCTCTGACGGGCTACGCACCGGATATGCTCGGCGCCATCGCGACCCTCGTGTTCGGCGCGGCGCTTCTCATCCAGGGCGGCACGCTGCTCTCGGAGTACTCCAGCCTCATCTTTCCGACCGGATCGGTCGCATCGTCGGCCTCGACGGAATCGTTCGCAGGCGACGGACTCTCGGCGATGTTTCTCGTGGGAGCCTCCGGCATCGTCCTCGGGATCCTCGCTCTGCTCGGCATCGCCGCGGCCACACTGATCGCGGTTGCGGTGATCGCATTCGGCGCCGCTTTAGTCTTGAGCAGCGGCTCGGTGCGGCATCTGTACCGGCTGCAGACCGTCAGCCGGCGGGCGTCCGGCACACAGTCCGGCAACGAGTTCATGGCGGGCGAGATGGCGTCAGGCTCGGCCGGCGTCCAGCTGGTCGTCGGGCTCACGGCGATCGTGCTCGGGATCCTCTCCGTTGCGGGGATCCGTCCGGCGATCCTCACTCTCGTCGCACTGCTCGTGCTCGGCATCACGGTGATCCTGACGGGAAGCACGGTGAGCGGCATGATCATGAGCTTCATGCGGCCCGCGCGCTCGGTGCCCTGACCTGAGCGCTCCGATTCAGTATCCGAGCCGGAGATTGACGACGGAGAGCATCTTGTCGCCCGCGGCGTACCGGCGCAGGTTCTCCCGGGCGACGATCCAGCGATCGATGTCCGGCAGGTCCGTGCGGCCCGCGATGTGGGGACTCACGATGACGTGAGGGGCGCGCCAGAGCGGGTTGTCCGGCGGCAGGGGCTCGGGGTCGACCACGTCGAGCCCGGCCCCGCCGAGCCGGTGCTCATCGAGCGCTCTCACGAGGTCCGCCGTCACCACGCTCGCTCCGCGAGCGACGTTGATGAAGAGCGCGGTCGGCTTCACGACCGCGAAGAATCGCGCATTGAAGAGCCCGGTCGTCTGGGGGGTGAGAGGCGCAGTGTTCACGATCACATCCGCGCTGCGAGCGAGGATCAGCAGCTCGCTCGGCTCTCCGACGTAGCTCACGAAACTCGGGCCTTCGTGTCCGTGCTCGCGCGTCGCAATCACCCTCATGCCGAGCCCGTGCGCGCGCAGGGCGACATCCGTGCCGATACCCCCGAGCCCCACGACGAGCATCGTCTTGCCGGAGAGCATCTCCATGTGCGCGCGCGCCACATCCGCGGGCCGCCAGCGCGCTTCGG
>JASHSR010000415.1 GCA_030038645.1 Gammaproteobacteria bacterium | reverse complement strand
GCAGTGCTTGTACTTCTTCCCCGAGCCGCATGGACACGGCTCGTTGCGGCCGATCTTGCGCTCGCTGCGCACGAACGTGCCCTGAGACTCAGGCGCCGGAGCAGGGGGCGGAAGAGGGCCTCGCGGCGCCGCTGCGCCGGGCGCCGCCGATCCCATGCCAGCAGCCCTCGCCGCGGCGGCTGAGCGCTGAGCGCCGGCGGCGCCCAGACCGGGCACACCGCCTAGGCCGGGCATACCGACCGCGCCGCCAAAACTGGCCACCCCGCCGAGCGCGCCGAAGCCCACCGCGGCCGCCGCCTCGCCGCCGTCCGACAATGCCGACTGCGCCTCGAGATGCTGCGCTTGCAACACTCGCATCAGGCGCTGGCGGCGCTCCTCCTCTTCCCGGTCGACCTCCTCCTGCGTGCGCACCTCGACCTTCGAGAGGAACGACACGGTGTCGTACTTGACGCGGTCGAGCATCGCGGAGAACAGCTCGAACGACTCGCGCTTGTATTCGGAACGGTAATCCTGCTGCGCGTAGCCGCGCAGGTGGATGCCCTGGCGCAGGTAGTCCATCGCCGCGAGATGGTCGCGCCATTGCCGGTCCAGCGTCTGCAGCATCACGTCCTTCTCGACGTGCCGCATGATGGGCGCGCCGATGCGCGCGACCTTCTGGTCGTACACGGCGTGCGCAGCGTCGATCACGCGCTGGCGCAGCGTCGGCTCCTCGAGCTCCGGGTCCTGCTCGAGCCAGGCTTTCGGGTCGATCCGCGCTCCGAAGTCCTTGAGGAGAGCCTCCGTGAGGCCCTGCAGATCCCAGTCCGAAGGCGCAGCCTGCCGCGGCAGGTACTGATCGACCAGCGTGCCCACGGCCTCCTCGCGAATCCCGCGGACGGCCGCCGACAGATCCTCCGTGGCCATGAGCTCGGTGCGCTGCTGATAGACCACCTTGCGCTGGTCGTTCGCCACATCGTCGAACAGCAGCAGCTGCTTGCGGATGTCGAAGTTGTGCGCCTCGACCTTGCGCTGCGCCTTCTCGATCTGACGGCTCAACATGCCGCTCTCGAGCACCTCGCCTTCCTTCATGCCCGCCATCTGCAGCAGGCGCTTGATGCGCACGGGATCGCCGAAGATGCGCATCAAGTTGTCTTCCATCGAGAGATAGAAGCGGCTCGAGCCCGGATCGCCTTGGCGGCCCGAGCGGCCGCGCAGCTGGTTGTCGATGCGGCGGGACTCGTGGCGCTCCGTGCCGACGATGTGCAGGCCGCCGGCCCCGATCACCTGCTCATGGCGCGCTTGCCACTCAGCGCGGGTGCGCTCCCGCGCGGCCTCGTCGGCGTCCGGGCCGAGCGCCGCGAGCACGGCCGCGAGATTGCCGCCCAGCACGATATCGGTGCCGCGGCCCGCCATGTTCGTCGCGATCGTGACCGTGCCGGGCGTGCCGGCCTCCTCGACGACGAGCGCCTCGCGCTCGTGCTGCTTGGCGTTCAGCACCTGGTGCGGGATGCCCTCCTTCTGCAGCAGGCCCGAGAGGAATTCCGAGGTCTCGATCGAGGTGGTGCCGACGAGCGCGGGCTGCCCGCGCTTCGCGCAATCGCGGATGTCCTCGATGATCGCCTGGAACTTGTCCTTCTGGCTCAGGTACACGAAGTCCGGCATGTCCTTGCGGATCATCGGCTTGTGCGTCGGGATCACGACCACTTCCAGGCCGTAGATCTGCAGGAACTCGGGCGCCTCGGTGTCGGCGGTGCCCGTCATGCCCGAGAGCTTCTTGTAGAGCCGGAAGTAGTTCTGGAACGTGATGGACGCGACGGTCTGATTCTCCTCGCGGACCCTGACGCCCTCCTTCGCCTCGACCGCCTGATGCAGGCCGTCGGACCAGCGCCGGCCGGGCATGGTACGGCCGGTGAACTCATCGACGATGATCACCTCTCCGCCGCGCACGATGTATTCCACGTCGCGCTTGTACAGCGCATGCGCGCGCAGCGCCGCATCGAGGTGATGCATCAGGCGGATGTTCCCCGCGGAGTACAGGCTTTCCCCGTCCCGCAGCAGTCCGGCCTCGACCATGAGGTTCTCGACCTTCTCGTGGCCCTCCTCGGTGAGCTGGCACTGCTTGGTCTTCTCATCCACGCTGAAATCGCCGGGCCCATTCTCCTCCTTCTGCCGCTTCAGCCGGGGAACCAGCTCGTTCACGCGCAGATACAGCTCCGTGCTCTCCTCGGCGGGACCGGAGATGATGAGCGGCGTGCGCGCCTCGTCGATGAGAATGGAGTCCACCTCGTCCACGACCGCGTAGGCGAGACCGCGCTGCACGCGATCGTCCAGGCGAAACGCCAGGTTGTCGCGCAGGTAGTCGAACCCGAACTCGTTGTTGGTGCCGTAGGTGATGTCGCAGCCGTAGGCCTCGCGCTTCTCCTCATTGCTCTGCGCGTTCTTGATCACACCGACCGTGAGCCCGAGAAAGCGGTAGATCGGGCCCATCCAGTCCGCGTCGCGCTGCGCGAGATACTCGTTGACCGTGACGATGTGCACGCCCTCGCTCGCGAGCGCGTTGAGGTAGGTCGGCAGCGTCGCGACGAGCGTCTTGCCCTCGCCCGTGCGCATCTCGGCGATCTTGCCCTGGTGCAGGGCGATGCCACCGATCAGCTGCACGTCGAAGTGCCGCATCTTCAGCGTGCGCCGCGAGGCCTCGCGCACGGCCGCGAACGCCTCCGGGAGCAGGTCGTCGAGCGTCGCGCCGCCCTTCAGCCGGTCCCGAAACTCCTGGGTCTTCGCGCTGAGCGCCTCATCGCTCAGGGCCTCGAACTGCGGCTCGAGCGAGTTGGTGGCCCGAACGAGCTGGCCGTACCGGCGCACCACTCGGTCGTTGCGGCTGCCGAATACGCGCGTAAGGAGTTTGAGCACGAAACTTCCTGGTCAAAAAAACGCGAGCTTGTCCAAATAGTTATGGACCGACCAGCTCGTCGAAGCGGGGTATTGTACTCAAATAGACCCGATCGGGCCCAATCGGTTCGAACCCTGGCTAGATGGCTGCCGCCCGCCTCGATTGCAAGGGACTGCGAGGGCGCCAAGGCGAAGAGCGGTGGGCGCAGAGGCGGAATGGACGGGAGGGGCGGAAGGGAGGGAACGGACGGAAGCCTGATCTCGGGCGTTCGGCGGTGAGCACCCCGAAGCCGATGCTCAGTGCCTGGCATTCAGTGCCGGGCATTCAGTGCCGGGCACTCGGCGCCGCGCGCTCGGTGGCGCGGCCAGCGGCCGGCGCTCAGTACCCCGCGCTGTGCCCGATGAACGACAGCGGGTTCACCTGCCGGCCGTTGCGCAGCACCTCGAAGTGCACGTGCGGTCCGGTCGAGCGGCCGGTCGAGCCCATGAGCGCAATGGTCTGGCCGCGCGCGACGGTCTCGCCGACCTTCACGAGCACCCGCTCGTTATGCGCGTAGCGGGTGACGTAACCGTTACCATGGGTGATCTCGACCAGCATGCCGTAGCCGTCGCGGTCGCCGGCCCAGGTCACAACGCCTGCCGCGACCGCGATGACCGGCGCCCCCTCGATGCCGGCGAAGTCGATTCCCTTATGGAACTCCTCGCGTCCCGTGAACGGGTCGGTGCGCTCCCCGTAATAGGAGGAGATGAAGCCGTCGAGAACCGGGCGGCCCTGGGGGTGGATCGCCGCATCGAGGCTGCGCGAGAGGATCACGCTCTCGAGGGCCGAAAGCTGCGTATCCCTCAAGTCGATGCGCTGCTGCAGCGCGTTGAGCTCGGCCGAGAGGTCCGGAATCTGGGGCGCGGCGCCGTTGTCGTCTCCATCGGGGCCGCCGACAGGGGGCTCCTCGTCGAAGTTGAACTCGCGGCGGTCGATGTGAGCCATGGCCGCGAGACGCTTGCCGAGCTCGTCGATCCGGATGATGTGGGCGTCGAGACGCGCCATGCGGATCGCCAGGGCGTCCGTCCGCTCCTGCACCTGCTGCTTCAGAGCAGCGATCTCGGACTTCTGCGCCTTGAGGATGCCCGTCCAGTGGTTCACCTCGTGGCTGCTGAGCGCGCGCCCGTCGTATCGGCCGAGCTCCACGCCGATCGCGAACACCGTACCGAGAATGCCGAGGACGATCGTCCAGAGCGCGCACCGGACGAGCGGGTGCGTCACGGCGAACTGCCGCGACTCGCCCCCGGGACCCTGCGAGAATATGAATAGGCTCATGCTGCGCGCTCCGGCAAGAGCGGTACCCTCGAGCTCGAGCCGTCGAGAATATGCCGAATAAGCCCCGCAGAGACAAGCAGATTCGTTCCGCTTTGCGCCGTGGGGCGCGGACCCGCCCCGGGGCGGATTCTGTCAAGAGCCTGCTCGCGCGCTCCGGCCCGGTCATGGCCTCGATCGCGGATCAGGCCTCACGGCAGCGCGCCTGGCGCAAATGGCTCGAGGAGCGGCTCCCGGCCGGCCTCGCGGCCCGAGTGACGGGCGTCGTCGAGCGGGACGGCGAATTGGTCATATTCACCGAGTCGGCCGGCTGGGGGGTGCGGCTGCGTTATGCCCTCGCCGAGCTCGACGCCGAGCTGCGCCGCGGTCCTCCCGCGTTGGAGCGCGTCGTCGTCCGGGTGCTGCCGAAGGGCTCGCCGGGCTGAGCGCGGCTCCCGCTGAGGACCCTGGGCTGAGGACACTCCCGCCGAGAACCCTCGCGCTGGGAACCCTCCCGCCGAGGACCCTCCCGCTGAGCGCACTCCCACTGAGGACCTTCGCGCCGCAGACCTTCGGCTCGAGGCCCCTCGTTCA
>JASHSR010000414.1 GCA_030038645.1 Gammaproteobacteria bacterium | reverse complement strand
GCCTCGGACGCTCAGACGTTGAGCAGCAGGTGCTCGCGCTCCCAGGAGCTGATCACCTGCAGGAAGACCTCGTACTCCGCCTCCTTGACGATCGTGAAGGCGGCGACGAACGTCTCCCCGAGGAGCTTCACGAGCGGCTCGCTCGCGCGCAGCTCGCGCAGGGCCTCATCGAGGCTGCGCGGCAGCCCGAAGGGCAGCTCGTGCGCGCTGCCCGAGATCGGGTCCGACGGCTGCAGCCCCTCGAGCATGCCGAGGTAGCCGCAGGCGAGCGAGGCCGCGATGGCGATGTACGGGTTCGCATCCGCGCCCGCGACGCGGTTCTCGACGCGCCGCGCGTCCGGGCTCGACATCGGCACGCGCAGCCCCGCCGTGCGGTTGTCATAGCCCCAGTGCATGTTGATCGGAGCCGTCTGGTAGCGCGTGAGGCGCCGGTACGAGTTGACGTTCGGGCAGAAGAGCGCCATGGCCGCCGGCAGGTACTTCTGCAGGCCCGCGATGTGGGCGAAGAACAGCGGCGTCGGCGTTCCATCGGGGCTGCTGAAGACGTTCCGGCGCGTCTTGCGGTCGATGACGCTCTGATGGATGTGCATGGCGCTGCCGGGCTCCTTCGCGTGCGGCTTCGCCATGAACGTCGCGTACATCTTGTGGCGCATCGCGGCCTCGCGCGCGGTGCGCTTGAAGAGGAACGCCTGGTCGGCGAGGTCGAGCGGCTGGCCGTGGATGAGGTTGATCTCCATCTGCGCCGGGCCGTCCTCGTGGATCAGCGTGTCGATCTCGATGTCCTCGTCCTCGCAGAACTGATAGATGTCGTCGAACAGCGGATCGAACTCGTTGACCGCCGCGATGCTGTACGACTGGCGGCCGGGCTCGGCGCGGCCCGAGCGCCCGATCGGGGGCTTCAAGGGATAGTCGGCGTCCGTGTTGGGCTCGACCAGGTAGAACTCGAGCTCCGGTGCGACCACGGGCTCCCAGCCGCGCTGCGCGTACAGCTCGATCACGTTGCGCAGCACGTGGCGGGGCGCCATCGAGACGCGCCGTCCGTCGGAGTAAAAGCAGTCGTGGATCACCTGCGCGGTCGGCTCCGCCGCCCAGGGCACGCGGCGGACCGTCTTCGCATCGGCCTTCAGGACGATGTCGATCTCCGCGGGACTCATCGCCTCGCCGGTCTCCGGAGGATAGTCGCCGGTCACGGTCTGCAGGAAGACGCTCTCCGGCAGGCGCATGCCCTCGTCTTCCGCGAACTTCTCGGCCGGCATGATCTTGCCGCGCGCGATCCCCGCCATGTCGGGAATGATCGCTTCGACCTCATCGATGCTGTGATCGTGGAAGAACTGCTGGATGTCACTCGGCATGGCTCACCTGCTCTCGCGCTCGCTCGAGGCTCGCCTCCCCGAACGCCGCGAAGAGCGTTCGCGAGAAGGCATTGCCCATCACTTTCCACTCCGGGTGCCATTGCACGGCCACCGCGAACCGAGGCGCGCCGCTCACGCGAAACGCCTCGATGAGCCCATCGGGCGCGCGTGCCTCCACGACGAGGTCGCTCCCCAGATGCTCGACGCCCTGCGAGTGCAGCGAGTTCACGCGAACGCGGTCCGTCCCCGCGAGCCGCCGCAGCAGGCCTCCGGGCTCGAGGATCACGTCGTGCGCGGGGCCGTACTGCTCCTCGAGCGGAAGGGACTCGTCGTCGCGGTGATCCATGAGCCCGGCCACCTCGTGCACCTTCTGGTGCAGCGTGCCGCCGAACGCGACGTTCATCTCCTGAAAGCCGCGGCAGATGCCAAGCACCGGGACTCCGGACGCCACGGCTCTCGGAATGAGCGGCAGAGTCGTCGCGTCGCGGTGCGGGTCGTGCAGGGTGCCCGGCGTGCTCGCCGGCCCCCGATACCGGTGCGGCTCGACGTTGGAGGGGCTGCCCGTGAATAGAAGGCCGTCGATGCGCGCGAGGACTTCATCGAGGTCGAGCTCGTCCCCGAGGGCGGGGATCAGAAACGGGATGGCCCCGGCCGCCTGCATGACGGCGCGAATGTACTTCTCGCCGACGGCATGGAAGGGATGGCGGCCGATCATGCGTCGGTCGGCGGGCAACCCGATCACCGGGTGACGAGAGGTCATAAGGCGTTCTATTACACCACAGCCAGAGCGCCGCGGCCCATCCAAACGGCGGCAAGTTACCTGCTCGTTCGCCGAACTTAGCATCCGTACGCTGCTTTTATGGGCTCGACCGCGCGGACTGCAATCTTGCGCCATCCGCCCGGCGCCTCTCGGCCGGCCATAATCTCCCCATGACCCTCCTCCGGCGTGCAAGCTCGCACTATCAGGCGACCGCCCGGCCCTCGCCGCGCCGAGGCGCGCTGAGCGGCACGGAGACCTGCGATGTCTGCGTGGTCGGCGGCGGCATCGCGGGCTGCTCGACCGCGCTGCATCTCGCCGAGCGCGGCTACCGCGTCGTTCTCCTCGAGGAGCACCGGATCGGCTGGGGCGCCTCCGGGCGCAGCGGCGGCCAGGCGCTCGCGGGCACCGCGGCCGGCCAGGCGGAGCTCGAGCGGCTCATCGGCCGCGACGATGCGCGGGCGGTGTGGGACATCTCGGTCGAGGGGCTCGAGCTCATTCGCGCCCTGATTGCGCGCCATGGCATTGCCTGCGACTGGGTGAGCGGCCAGATGCAGGTCGCCATCACGCCGCGCCACGACGCGGAGCTGCGCGCGCTGCTCGAGACTCACCGGCAGTACGGTTACGCCGGCGCGCGCTACCTATCCCGGGGCGAGGTGCGCGCCGTGCTCGCGACGCGCCGCTACATCGCAGGCCTCTACGATCCGAGCGGCGGGCATCTGCATCCTCTCAACTACACGCTCGGACTTGCGGCCGCCGCGGAGTCCCGCGGCGCGCGGATCTTCGAGCGCACCCGCGCGCTCGACTTCGCGGACGACGCCGAGGTGCGCGTGCGCACCGCGAGCGGCACGGTGCTCTGCCGCCATCTCGCCCTCTGCGGCAACGCATCGCTCGGCGCGACGGCGCCGCCGCTCAGATCGAAGATCATGGCCGTCGGCTCGTGCGTCGTCGCGACGGCGCCCCTCGACGCCGCGCGGGCACATCGGCTCATCACCAACGACGCCGCGGTCTCCGACCTGAACTGGGTGCTCGACTACTTCCGCCTCACCGCCGATCATCGCCTGCTCTTCGGCGGCCGCGTGACGTACTCCGGATTCGACCCCTCGCGCATCGCCGCGACGACGCGGCGCCGGCTGCTCGCCGTTTTTCCGCAGCTCGGGGATGTTGAGATCGAGCATGCCTGGGGCGGATATCTCGACATCACGGCGAACCGCGCGCCGCACTTCGGCCGCCTCGCGCCCAACGTCTACTTCCTGCAGGGCTTCTCGGGCCACGGCATCGCACTCGCGGGGATCGCCGGCAAGCTGCTCGCCGAGGCCGTCGCGGGCCACGCGGAGCGATTCGATGTGTTCGCGCGCATTCCGCACGCGGACTTTCCCGGCGGCCCGCTCCTCAGGCGGCCGGCCCTCGTGCTCGCGATGCTGTACTACCGGCTGAGGGACTTGCTCGGATAGAGGGGCGTAAGATACGGCTATGAACAAACTGGACCGGGCCCGAATCCTTGCCGAGGCACGTGATGCACTCGTCGCCGCGTTTCCGGACGTCTGGGCCATCTATGTCTACGGCAGTTTTGGCCGAGAGGATGAGTGGCCTGACAGTGACATCGACTTAGCGGTGCTTCGGCCACCCGGGACTGTGCTGTCGGACGTGCTGGGGCTCGCCGGCAAGATTTCGGAGCGTGTGGGGCGGGAAGTGGATCTCGTTGATCTCCGTACAGTCGGCGATGTCCTACGCGCGGAGGTACTGGCGGAAGGTCGCGCGATTTACGTGACTCAGCCCGCCTCGGTGCTCGCCTGGGAGGCGTCGGCCATGAGCCGGTACGCGCACCATCGGGAGGAAATCCGCGACATCCTCGAGGACTTCCGGCGCACCGGTGTGGGTTACCAGCGATGATCGAGGAGGTCGTCGCACAAAAAGTCACTTCCGTGCAACGCTGCGTCGCGAGGGCGCGCGAATTGCTCGCGGATGCCGGTGCGGGTTTTCGTACGGACTACACGCGGCAGGATGCCGCCGTGCTCAACGTCATCCGCGGATGTGATACGGCGATCGATCTCGCGAACATGCTGATCCGCAGACGGCGCCTCGGCATTCCGAGCGAAAGCAGAGAATCGTTCTCTATTCTTCTGCGCGAGAAGCTCATCGAGCCATCGCTCGCCGAGCGACTGTACAAGATGGTCGGCTTCCGTAACGTCGCGGTTCATCAATATCGCGACCTCGACCTGGACATCGTCGAGTCAGTTATCCATAAGGACCTGGACGACCTCCTCCTGTTCGCGCAGGTCGTACATCCGCTCTTCGATGCGGATCGCTAACGCCCGTTCGCCTGCTCCGGCGAGGGGTATATTGAGCCCGCCGAGCGCCAAATCGCGATCCGACCGATCCGACTGGAGACGTGCCGCGCCCGCCGCCCGGCCGCTCCGCGCCCTGCGAGACCTCGAGCTCCGCGGGCGCCTCGATGCGGCCCTCGCGGCCGGGGACGGGCTCGCGGGCGCCCATTGCATTCACGAGCTCTGCATGCGCGCCACGCTCGGCATCGACATCGATGCGGCTCTCGAACGCCTGTGGAAGCGCGCGTCGAGCTCGATCCCCGACTGGCTGCCGATGACGCACATCGACTGGCTCCCGACTGCGTACGAGATCGCGTCCCGCTTTCGTGCGCGAGCCAAGGGCCGATCCAACATTTATCTCGTGCTGCTCGACTACCGCGACCGCAGCGACGGCCCGTACGGCGTTTACGTCGGCATGAGCGATTACACGCCCGCGCAGCGCTTCGATCAGCACAAGGCGGGGATTCGCGCCGCGGGCAGCGTGCTCAAGCGCGGCCTCGAGGTGCTCACGGGGCCCACGCTGCACTTGCAGCGCATCGCGCGTCCGGAAGCTGCGCGCATCGAGGAGGAGCTCGCCGGCGCATTGAGCGACGCCGGCCTGCTCGTCCAGGGCGGCCACTGACCCGCGCGGGCGGATCGGCCGGTCGGATGCGAGACCGGTCAGCCGGACGCGAGACCGATCGGTCGGACGCGGGACCGGTCAGTGAGGTACGAGGCGGGCCGGTCATGCGCGAGACGGGTCGGCGCCCGAGACGGCCGTGAGAATGCCCTGCAGGATGCGCGTGGGGCTTGGCGGGCAGCCTGGCACGGCCACGTCGACGGGGATGACGTTCGACACCCTCCCGCAGCTCGCGTAGCTCTCACCGAAGATCCCGCCCGTACAACCGCAATCGCCGATCGCGACGACGAGCTTCGGATGAGGCGTCGCATCGTACGTGCGGCGGAGCGCGGTCTCCATGTTTTTCGCCACCGGGCCGGTGACGAGCAGCAAGTCCGCGTGCCGAGGGCTCGCGACGAAGCGGATCCCGAGCCCCTCGAGGTTGTAGAGCGGATTGCCGAGCGCATGGATCTCGAGCTCGCACCCGTTGCAGGAGCCCGCGTCGACGTGCCGGATGCAGAGCGCGCGGCCGAGCACGGCGCGTATCCGCTCATCGAGCGCGCTGCGGACGCGCAGCAGCTCGTCCGGCGGCGGCGAGGGCTCGGAGACGAGTCCGATCGAGCCAATCTTGCGAAGCGTTCTCAGCATGCGATCGCGGCCCTTTACAGGTCCTCTACAGGTCGGCCCCGCTGTAGGCCAGATTGAAGGATTTGTTGATGAGCGGGAAATCCGGCACGAGGTTGCCGAGGATCGCGTGCTCGATCGCCGGCCACGCCTGCACGGAGGAATCGTGCGGGTGGCAGCGGCGGATGCCGCCGTCCGGCCCGGCCTCCAGCGCGATGAGAGCCGGTCCGCGCCAGCCCTCGATCAGACCGACGCCGAATGCCCCGGCCCCGGGCGCCTCAACCTGCGTCGCGTACGGCCCCGGCGGAAGCGCAGTGAGAATCCGGCGCACCAGCCGGCAGGACTCCTCGAGCTCCTCGAAGCGCACCGCGACACGCGCCGCCACATCCCCTTCGCTCCGCACGATCTTGCGCGGCGTGAGCTCGTCGTAGGGCGGCCAGGGCCGATCTATCCGCGCATCGACCGGCTGGCCGCTCGCGCGCCCCGCGAGCCCGAGCACCCCGAGCCGCGCGGCGAGCGCCGGCGTCAGGACTCCGGTGCCGGTGAAGCGATCCCTGACGCCGGCGTGATCGTCGTAGATGCCGCGCAGCTCGGCCGCCTCGCCAGCGACGGAGGCGACGCGGGCGAGGAGCGCGCGCTCCGCGTGAGGCGACACGTCCACCCTCGCTCCGCCGGGCACGACGGCGTCGAGCAGATACCGCTGGCCGAAGGCGTCTGCAACCGTGCGAAGCAGCTCCTCCTTGATCCGCGAGAACTGCGCGAGCCCGAACGCGAAGCCGGCGTCGTTGCCGAGCGCGCCGAGATCGCCGAGGTGATTGGCGATGCGCTCGAGCTCGAGGAGCAGCGCTCGAATGGCGGCGGCCCGGGGCGGAATCACGCAACCGGCCATGCCCTCGAGCGCCTGGCAGTACGCCCACGAGAATGCGACGGCGCTGTCGCCCGAGATGCGCGCCGCGAGTCGGTGTCCGTCGAGGAGGCGCAGCTCCGTGAACCGCCGCTCGATGCCCTTGTGGGTGTAGCCGAGCCGCTCCTCGAGCCGCAGCACCTTCTCGCCGACGACGGAGAGCCGGAAGTGGCCCGGCTCGATCGTCCCGGCATGCACCGGCCCGACGGCGATCTCGTGGACGCCCTCGCCCTCGACGCGCACGAAGGAGTAGCCGCCTTCGCTCTCGCTCTCGCGCTCGCCCTGGCTCCCGCCGGCCGCGGCCGACGCGGCACCTGCGAGCGGGTGAAAATCTTCCGGCCAAGCCGAGTGGCGAAGCCACGGACGCCGATCGGGATCGCTGGAGCGCACGCCCGAGAGATCGAACAGTGTGCGCTGCATCCGCGACGCTGCGAGAAACGCGTCCTCGAGCCCGGGATACGCCGCATCCTCGCCGCGCCGACGAGGGGCGGGCAGCTCGAGAACGAGTACGCCGAGGTCGGTGAGGAAAGCGGCATACACGGCGACGGGTTCCGGCCGCGCGCCGCGCGCCGCCTCGTCATTCCGCGCACGGCCGTCCCGCGCGCTGCCATCCCGTGCGCCCCCGCCTCGCGGGCCCTCGTCCCACGCACCGTCGTCCCCCGACGCCCACATCGAGAGCAGCCGGCCACCGGCGGCGGCAACGTCGCTCGAGGCCAGGGTCCACTCTTCCGCGGTGACGCCGATCCCCCGCACCGACGGCGCGCCCGGCACATCGCGCGCCCGCTCCCACCACTTTCGCACCGGCACGGTCAGGGCCCTCCGATCAACCGTGCGGCCGCCCGGTACCAGTCCGCGAGATAGGGCGGGATGTAAAGACCCAGTACGAGCACGATGGCGAGGTGCGCGAAGACCGGCAGGAGCGCTGGCGGATGGGGCAGCCGGCGGGCGCTCGTCTCGCCGAACACCATCGGCTGGACCCGCCGGAAGATCGCGACGAACGCGATGCCGAGCGCGAGGAGAAGAATCGGAATCGCCCAGGGCTGCTCGCGCATGGCGGTGGTGAGGATCAGGAACTCGCTCGCGAAGACGCCGAAGGGTGGCAGCCCGAGGATCGCGAGCGTGCCCGTCATCAGGCCCCAGCCGACGGTCGGGGAGAGCGTGACGAGCCCGCGAATGCCGTCCATCAGCTGCGACCCCGCCTTCTGAGCCGCATGCCCGGCCGCGAAGAAGATCGCGGACTTGGTGAGCGAATGCACGGTCATGTGCAACAGCGCGGCGAAGCTCGCGACCGGGCCGCCCATGCCGAACGCGAAAGTCGCGATCCCCATGTGCTCGACCGAGGAGTAGGCGAAGAGCCGCTTCACGTCCCGCTGCCGCCACAGGGAGAGCGCCGACAGCGCAACCGACAGCAACCCGAAGCCCATCAGCATGCGCGCCGGCAGCGGCGAATTGAGCGAGCCCTGGACGAGCACCTTGCAGCGGACCACCGCGTAGAGCGCGACGTTGAGCAGCAGCCCCGAAAGCACGGCGGAGATCGGTGTCGGGCCCTCGGCGTGCGCGTCCGGCAACCAGCTGTGCAGCGGCGCGAGGCCGACCTTCGTGCCGTAGCCGACCAGCAGGAACACGAAGGCGAGCGCGAGCACGGCGGGCTCGAGCTGCGATCGGACGGCGTCGAGATGCGTCCACAGCAGGGCCGTCACGCCCTGCGCGCCGAGCACGCGCTCGGCCGCGAAGTACAGGAGGATGGTGCCGAAGAGGGCCTGCGCGATGCCGACGCCGCACAGGATGAAGTATTTCCAGCCGGCCTCCAGGCTCTGCGGCGTGCGATAGAGCGTCACGAGCAGGACGGTCGAGAGAGTCGCCGCCTCGAGGGCGACCCAGAGCAGTCCCATGTTGTTGGTGGTGAGCGCGAGCAGCATCGTCAGCATGAACATCTGGTACATGCTGTGGTACAGGCGCAGGCGCCCCGCCGTGACGCGGCCGTGCGCCAGCTCGATGCGCATGTACGGCCGCGAGAAGAGCGCGGTCGTGAGGCCGACGAAGGCGGTGAGCGCGACCAGGAAGACGTTGAACGGGTCGATGAAGAGCTGCTCGTGCGCGGCGAGCAGGCTTCCGTGGCGGATGACGCGCACGGTGAGCGCGCAGGCGGCGAGGAACGTGCCGAGGCTCACCGCGGCGTTGAGCTCGGGCGCGCGGCGGTGAGCGCCGAGGTACCCGAGCGCGATGCCCCCCGCCAGAGGCAAGCCGAGCAGCAGCGCGAGCTCGATCATCGCGGCTCACCCTTCAGCGACTCGAGGTGATGCAGGTCGAGGCTGTCGAACTGCTCGCGGATCTGGAAGAAGAACACGCCGAGCACGAGCACCGCGACGAGGACGTCGAGGGCCACGCCGAGCTCGACCACCATCGGCATGCCGTACGTCGCGCTCATCGCGCCGAAGAACAGCCCGTTCTCCATCGAGAGAAAGCCGATCACCTGAGACATCGCCTTGCGCCGGGTGATCATCATCAGGAACGCGAGCAGCACCACGGCGATCGCGATGCCGATCGCGCTGCGCATCGTCGTGCTCGCAAGCTGCGTGATGGGCTGCGCGAGGCCGAACGCGAACACGACGATGAGGATGCCGGCGAGCATCGTGCCGGAGATGTTGAGGAGCGGCTCGGTGTCCCAGTACACCTCGAGGCGGCGGATGAGCCGGTGCAGCAGCCACGGCAGGAACGCGACTTTCAAGGCGAGGGTGAGCGCGGCCGACAGGTACAGGTGACCCTGACCCGTGCGCCACGCGAGGAGCAGCGTCGCGGCCGCGAGCACGGCGCCCTGCACGGCGAGCAGATTCACGAGGCTCACGATTCGCCGCTGCGTGAGCATGGCGAACGACAGGAGCAGCAGCAGGGCGGCACAAGCATCGAGCAGCTGCAGATCGAAGGGAACGCGGGCCATGGCGACCTCAGGACTTGAGCAGGACGTGCACGAGGAGCCCGAGCACCGCGAACAGGAAGGCCGTCGCGAGGAACTCGGGCGCGCGCATCACGCGCAGCTTCGCCGACAGGGTCTCGATCATTGCGAGCCCCGCTCCCGCGCAAGCGAGCTTCACCGCGAGCACGGGAATCGAAAAGACGAGGGCGACCGGGCCGATCTCGCCCGTCGCAACGCCCCAGGGAATGAAGAGCGCGAAGCCGATGCAGGCGTAGTTGAAGAGGCGCAGCGCGGCGGCCCATTCCATCAGCGCGAGGTGCCTCGCCGAGTACTCGAGCAGCATCGCCTCGTGGATCATCGTGAGCTCGAGGTGCGTCGCCGGGTTGTCCACCGGGATGCGCGCGTTCTCGGCGAGCAGCACGAGCGTGAAGGCGACCGCGGTGAACGCGAGGCTCGGGTTGAGACGGAGCGTCTGGGTGGCCAGGTGCTCCGAGATGGCGGGCAGCGCCGTCGTCGCGGAGATCATCGAGGCGACGAAGATCACCATGAGCAGCGCGGGCTCCGCGAGAAAGCCCACCATCATCTCCCGCCGCGCTCCGAGCGTGCCGAAGGCGGTGCCCACGTCCATCGCGGCGAGCGACAGGAACACGCGCGCCGTGGCAAAGAGGCCGACGAGCGCGATGGCGTCGGCCGCGGCGACGAGCGGCAGCCGCGTGCCCATCGAGGGAATGATGCCCGCGGCGACGACCATCGTGCCGAAGACGATGTACGGCGCGAGGCGGAACAGCGGCGAGGCGCTCTCGGCGAGCACGGCGTCCTTGTCGAACAGCTTGCGGATGTTCCGGTACGGTAGCCACGGGCTCGGCGCGCGCCGGTTGGAGAGCCATGCTCGGCATTGGTTGACCCAGCCCAAGAACAGGGGCGCCGCGGCGAGCGCGACGGCGATCTCGAGCCCCTGCGTGACGAGCTCCGTGGGCCTCATGAGGCGAGCGCCAGCGCGAGGAGCACGACGAGCGTCGCGAAGCTGTACAGCAGGTAGACGGCGATGCGGCCCTGCTGCACGAGGGCTGCGGCGTCCGCGAGCCGCCGCACGATCCGTCCGAGCGGCTCGTAGAGCCCTCGCCAGACCCGATCGGCGATGGCGATGCGGTACCGTGGCGCGCGATCGAACGGCGTCGGCAGCTCCCGCTCGATCCAAAAGAAAGACTGGAAGAGGTTGCGGATGGGCTGGCCGAAGCCCTCCGCCGTGTCCTGCGTCCGCGCGCTCGTCGCGCCGAAGCCGCAATCCCATGCCGGGCCCCAGCGGACGCGCCGGTGATAGAGCAGCCGCACGGCGAGTACGGTGAGCGCGACCACGATCGCGGTCGCCATGAGGAAGAGGAGCGGTCCGTAGGACACTTGCCGCTCGGGCACGGGGGCGAGCAGCCACCAGGAGCCGCTCTGCCGCGCAATGGCGGCGCCGGTGAGCTGCCGCGTGACGGCTGCGAGCGCGTAGACGACCGGCACCGGCGCAAGCCCGAGCGCCACGCAGGCCGCCGCGAGCCATGAGAGCCCCATGCGCTCGAGGACGCCGCAGTCCCGCGCGCGGGCCAGGGCGCTCTCGCGCGGTCGGCCGAGAAAGACGACGCCGAAGAACTTCACCATGACGTAGCCGGCGAGCGCCGCGCAGAGTGCGACCAGCGCCGCGCCCATCGGAATGAGCAGGTTGATGAACGAGTGGGGGATCCGGTCGGCGAACAGGAACGATTGCAACAGCAGCCACTCCGACACGAAGCCGTTGAGCGGCGGGAGGCCGGCGATCGCGAGCGCCCCGACGAGCGAGAGCCACGCCACCCAGGGCATCCGGTGGATGAGCCCGCCCAGGCGCCCGAGGTTGCGCTGCCCGGTCGCGTGCAGCACCGCGCCGGTGCCGAGAAAGAGCAGGCTCTTCATCACCGCATGGTTGAGACAGTGATAGAGCGTCGCGAGGAGCGCGAGCGCCGCGAGGGCCGGCATGCCGGCGCCGAGGAACACAACGGAGAGCCCGAAGCCCGCGAACACGAGCCCGAGGTTCTCGATCGAGGAGTACGCGAGCAGCCGCTTCATATCGGTCTGCACCGCCGCGAAGACCGCGCCGTAGAGCGCCGTGAGAAGGCCGGCGCCGAGCGGCACGAGCCCCCACCACCACGCCGGATGGCCGAGCAGGTCGAGCGTCACGCGCAGAATCCCGTACACCGCCGTCTTGAGCATCACCCCGCTCATCAGCGCGGAGACAGGCGACGGCGCGGCCGGGTGCGCCTCCGGCAGCCACACGTGCAGCGGAACGATCCCCGCCTTGGCGCCGAAGCCGGCGAGCGCGAGCAGGAACGCGCCGGCCGCCCAGGCGGGGCTCAAATGCGCCGCACGCATCGCATCGAAGGTGAACTGCCAGCTGCCGCCCTGCAGGATGCCGAATGAGAGCAGGATGAAGATCGCCCCGACGTGGGCGATCGCCAGATAGAGCAACCCCGCGCGGCGGATCTCCGGGATGCGGTGCTGCGTCGTGACCAGGAAGTACGAGGAGACGGCCATCGACTCCCAGGCGACCATGAACCCGTAGGCGTCGTCCGCCAGCAGCACGAAGCCCATGCTCGCGAGAAACAGGTGGTACTGCAGGCAGAGCAGGCCCGGCGCCGTTCCCTCCCCCTCGCGGAAGTAGCCGCCCGCGAACAGCGAGACGCCCGCCGAGGCGACGCCGAGCAGCAGCAGGAAGCTGCTCGAGAGCGCATCGAGCCGCAGGTGCACGGGCAGGTCCGGCAGCC